>CAMLNJ010000255.1 GCA_946481225.1 uncultured Verrucomicrobiota bacterium
GCCCTCGGGCGCCAGCCCGAGGGCGAGCGCAAGGCCCTGCGCTCGCGTCTCGCCTCCTGGCTTTACACCGTCTGCCGGCGCAAGGCGCTGAACATCCTGCGCGCCGAGCGTCGTCTCAGTCCGCTCGAGGACGCGCCGCCCGTGGTCGCCTCCGAGGCCAGCCCGGCCAGCGCCATGGCCCGCGGCGAGGACCGCGGCCGCCTGCTCGAACTCGTGGCGGGCCTGCCCGAGCGGCAGCGCGAGGTGCTGCGCCTGCGTTACCACGAGGGTCTTTCGTATCAGGAAATCAGCGACGCGACGGGCTGCACCGTGAGCCACGTCGGCGTCATTCTCCACAGCGCGCTTCAAACCTTGCGCCGGGAGTGGTCCCACTCCTTCGCGCCGCCCGCCCCGCCGAGCCCGTGAACCCCTCCGACCCCCGACTCACCGCCTACGCCGACGGCGCGTTGCCGCCGAACGATTCCCTTCGCGTCGAACACGAACTCGCCGCCGATCCGGCCGCGCGCGCCGAGCTGGACGACATCCTTGCCATGCAGCGCAGCCTGCGCGAGGCCTTCGCCGGCGGCCCGTCGGTCGAGTGGCGGCGGCTGCCGATGCGCGTCGCGCCGCGGCTTCGCCGTTTCCGGTTCAGAAATCTCGTGGTTCCGCTGCTGGCTCTCGGGTGCGCGGGTCTGGTGGCCTTCGCGTTCCTTTTCTCCGAGTTCGGGGCGGCCCGGGAGTCGGTGCTTCGTTCCGTGGACGCCGCCGATGTCCGGCAGATCGGGTTGGCCTGCCGGGTCTTTTCCGAGGCGCACGGCGACCGGTTGCCTGTGGCGAGCGACATCCGGGACTTCGCCCGGCAACTGGCCGTCGGCGGCGGTCTGACCGACGCCTCGGTCTGGGTCGTCGAGTCGGAGGCCGGGGAGTCCGGTCGCGCCGTTTCGCGCGTGCTCGCCGCCGATGAGAAGAGCCTCGCGCCCGACTTCGCCGGGCTCCGTCTCAGCTTCGCGGTCCTGTTGTCCGGCCTCGAGCCCGGCGCTCCGCGCTCGACGCCGGTCGCCTGGACGCGCGGCCTGCGCGCCGACGGCACCTGGGCGCCGGACAGCCCCTACGGCGGCGACGGCGGGCATGTGGTTTTTCTAGACGGAACCGTGACCTTTTTCCGTCGGGTCGAGGGCGGGCTCGCCCGTTACGACGGGCGGGGTGAGACCAGCGACATCCGCGAGGCGCTTCCGCCGGGGGCGCGCGTGGGAGAGGCGCTTTGAATTGAACCCGGATTCCGGGTTGAACGTCCGCCGCGCGGTCGCGGACTCCGGGTTTACTTTTCGCCGAAGCGGGCGGCGATCGCGGCGCGGAGCCGTTCCCATTCCGCAGGGGCGAGATCGTCTTTGCGGCCCGGCGCGATCTGGCGGTGGTCGGTCATGCGTTCCAGGCTCCAGTCGCGCCGCGTCCATCGAGGTTCCAGCCACTCGAGCGCGGAGGCGATTTGCGCCTCGGTGAGCGGGGCGGCGTAGGTGTCGCCGGCGAAGGCGAGGCCGAGCAGGAAGGCGTTGCAATGATCGCGGCCGTGGAACGAGGAGACGCCGGCGTGCCACGCCACGCGCTCGTCCGGCACCAGCCGGGCGCGGGAACCATCCGGCGCGATCACGACGTGGTAGCTGACGCGGCTCGCGGGAGATTGCATGTAGGCGATCGTCTCCGCGAAGGGCATCACGGTGTGGTGGAAACAGACCCCTTGGCGCTCGTGCGCCGGGTCGGAGGAGAAATGGGGCGAGGGCGCCTCGAATTCCGCGAAGGGCATGGCGGCGCGGCGTATGGCCGGGTCAGAGCGCGCGCCAGGCGGAGCCCAACATCGACACCATCAGACCCATGCGCAGGGCGCCCTCGATGGTGAGAATCACGAGCACCCAGCGGAGCGTGCAGTTGCTGCGCAGGGTGAAGCCGACAAGCGTGACGAGCAGGACACAGGCGGCGTGGATGCGGGTGGGGGCGGCGGCGAGCAGCCAGAGCAGCCAGGCGCCCTCGGCGAGGATCATGGCGGCCCAGCAGGCGGAGGCCATTTCGCTCGGCCCCGAGCCGCGCGGGTCGCCGCCGGCCTCGATCTGGCGGATTCCGAGGAGCTTTTCGGCGGCGACAAGCTGGGTCACCTCGAAGGCGATGAACAGGGGGGCCATGAACACGGAGAGAGGCGGTTCCGTCATGGCCGCAACGTGGCCCGGCCGCACCGCGGAGGGAACCCAGAATTTTCCCCGGGCGCCCCGGAAAAACCCCGGGAACCGATTCGGAACCTTTAGCCCTTCCGTCGGAGCGCCGGGCCGACACCTTGTTGGATTCTTGCGGCCCCGAGCGCGCTTATGAACGCATTCAGTCAACTGATTCTACAGGTGGAGGACAGCGAGGACGATGTCTTCATGATGAAGCGCGTGTTAAAGAAGGCCGGGGTGGGGAACCCCGTGCGGGTCGCGTGGGACGGGCAGGCCGCGATCGATTACCTCACGGCGGCGCAGGACCCGGACCGGCAGGCGGAGCACCCGCTGCCCTGCCTGATCCTGCTGGATCTCAAGCTCCCGTATCGGGACGGTTTCGAGGTGCTGGAATGGATACGCGCGCAGCCGGGCCTGGCGGGGATGATGGTCGTCATGCTGACGGGTTCAGGCGAGTTGCGCGACCGTCAGCGGGCGATGGCGCTGGGGGCGCACGCCTATCTGGTGAAACCGGCGACGGTCGACGACCTGAAGCGTGTCGTCGCGTCGGTCGAGACGGCGTCGGCGGAACACCCGTCCGGGCAGGGCGAGAAGGCGACTCCGCGATGAACGCCCTCCGTCCGCTCTTTTCATCCGCGTCCTCGGAAGGGGCGGCGGGGCTCGCGGAGACGGCGGAAGCCTCGGCCGAGCGCGAACGGCGCGACGAGACGCACCGACGCTCGGCCGCTTGGGCCCGCTCGATCCTCGAAGCCGCGGCCGATGCCATCTGCGTGACGGACGAGGAGCGGATGGTGACCGACTACAACGAGCGGTTTCTGGCCATGTGGCGCATCTCCGAGGAGGTCCTCGCCCGCCGCGACCCCGCGGAGATTTGCGAGCATGTCCGGCGGCAACTGGCGGATCCGGGCGCGTTTCTTCGGCACGTCGAGGGGATCCTCGCGACTGAGGAGGGGGAGTCGTGCGGCGTTTTTACGTTCAAGGACGGGAGGATCTTCGAGTGCCGCTCCCGCCGGCAGATGGTCGACGGTCGCGTTGTCGGTCGCGTGTGGAGTTTTCGCGAGGTGACCGATTATCGGAAGGCGGAGGCGGCGCTGGGCGAGAGGGAGGCGCGGCTGCGTTCCATCCTCGACCAGGTCACGGTGGGCATCGTGGTCACGGGATTGGACGGGCGTTTCCAAGAGGTGAACCGGCGTTTCGAGGAGATCGTCGGGTATTCGGAGAGGGAACTGCGCGAGCGGACGTTTTTCGAGCTCGTCCATCCGCCGGACCGGCCCGAGGTCGAGGATATGGCGCGCAGGCTGTTGAGCGGGACGGCGAGCGAGTGGGCGATGGAGAAGCGTTGCCGGCGCCGCGACGGCGGGCTGGTCTGGAGCGGCGGCACGATCACCCTGATCCGCGACCCGAATGGCGCGCCACGCGGAATCCTCGGCGTGATGGAGGACATCACGTGTCGCAGGGAGGCGGAGGAGGCGATGCGACGCAACGAGGCGGAACTGCGGGCGCTCGCCGACTCGATGGCGCAGCTGGCGTGGATGGCCGAGCCGGACGGGCACACTTTTTGGTATAACCGGCGATGGTTCGAATACACCGGCACGACCCTGGAGGAAATGCGCGGGTGGGGCTGGCAGTCGGTGCATGACCCCAAGATCCTTCCGGAGGTCGTCCTGCGCTGGCGCGACTCGATCCGCTCGGGCGGCCCCTTCGAGATGGAGTTTCCGCTGCGGCGGGCGGACGGCGCCTACCGCTGGTTTCTCACCCGGGCGATCCCGGTCCGGGACGAGGCCGGGCGGGTCGTGCGCTGGCTGGGGACCAACACCGACATCGACCGCGCCAAGCGGGCGGAAAACGCGTTGCGGGAGGAGACCCGCGTGCTGGAGCTGCTCAACCGCACCGGCATGGCGATCGCGGCGGAGCTCGATTTGCCGGACCTGCTGCGAAAGGTGACCGAGGCGGCGACGGAGCTGAGCGGAGCTCGTTTCGGCGCCTGTTTCTACGCCGGACGCGAAGGGCGTGGCGCGCGCGGCGGCTTCGTGCTGCACGCGATCTCGGGCGCTCCGTCCGAGCACGTCGCGAAGGTCTGCGAAGGGCGGGACAAGTTTCTCGCGCGAGTCTTCGGGGGGAGCGCGCCGGTGCGCCGCGAGGACGCGCCGGCGGACATGGATGCCGCGGGCCTCCCTCCCTCCCGAAGCTACATCGCCATCCCGGTGACCTCGCGCGCGGGCGAGATGTTGGGCGGGCTGTTGTTCGCGCATCCGAATCCGGGAGTTTTCGACGAGCGCGTGGAACGCGTGCTTCTGGGCGTGGCGGCGCAGGCCGCGGTCGCGATAGACAACGCCCGGCTCTACGAAGCCGCTCAACGGGAGATCGAGGAGCGCACGCGCACGGAGCAGCGGCTGCGGGAAAGCGAGGCGCGCCTGCGGGTGTCCCTCCAGACCGCGGCGTTGGGCACCTGGGAGCTGGATGTGGCGGCGGGCCTGGTGACGCTCGACGAGCGCGCGCAGGAGCTTTTCGAGCCGGCGGGCGCGGCGCGGATGCGCCTGGAGGAGTTTTTCGCGATGACGCACCCGGATGATCTGTCGGCGCGCCGGGAGGCGATCCTGCGTCTTTGCGCGGGGAGGAGCGAGCGCCACGACATGGAGTTTCGCATGGGCGCCACGGGGCGGTGGCTGAGATCGGCCGCGAAGCCGGTGAAGGACGACGCGGGCGCGGTGATCCGCGTGGTGGGCGGAGTGCTCGACATCACGGACCTGATACGGGCGCGGGCGACGACCGAGGAGCGGCGTCGCGAGCTGGAGCGGCTGGTCGAGGAGCGGACCGCCTCGCTGCACCAGGCGATCGCGCAGATGGAGGAGTTTTCCTACAGCGTCTCGCACGATTTGCGCGCGCCGCTGCGGGCCATCGAGGGCTATGCGCAGGCGGCGCTGGAAGACTGGGGCGACCGTCTGGGCGGGGGCGGCAAGGAGCATCTGAAACGGATTCTTGGCGCGGCCGAGCGCATGGACCGCCTCACGCGGGACGTGTTGACCTACAGCAAGGTCGCCCGCGGCGCG
>CAMLNJ010000256.1 GCA_946481225.1 uncultured Verrucomicrobiota bacterium
GCAAGGAACAACTCGCCTACTCCGTCGAGCCCAAGATCGACGGCGCCTCCATTTCGCTCACCTACGAAAAAGGCCGCCTCGTGCGCGCCGTCACCCGCGGCGACGGCGAAGAGGGCGACGACGTCACGTCCAACGTCAAAACGATCCGCAACCTGCCGCACGATCTGAAGCGCCCCGCGCCCGCCCCCGGGAACGCCGAGCCCCAGCTCGGCCTGTTTGAATCCGCCTCCGCGCCCGCAGCGACGGACGACTTCCCCGACCTGATCGAGATCCGCGGCGAGGTGTTTCTCCGCTTCGACGAATTCGCCCGCATCAACGCCGCCGAACAAGAGGCCGGCCACGAGCCCTACGCCAACCCGCGCAACCTCGCCGCCGGCACGCTCAAGCTTCTGGACCCCGCCCTCGTCGCCTCCCGCCGCCTCGAAATCGTCGTCTACGGCCGCGGCGCCTGCGAGCCGGCGCTCCCGATCCACTCGCAGCACGAATGGCACGCCCGGCTCGAAGCATGGGGACTCCCCGCCCTCGCCCACCGTAACCACGCCGTCGGCGTCGAGGAGGTCGTCGCCGCCATCCGCGAGATCGACCGGATCCGCGCCAAGCTCCCCTACGCGACCGACGGCGCCGTCGTGAAACTCGACGACTTCGCCCTCCAGGCCCGCGCCGGCTACCGCGGCGAAGGCCAGAGCGCGCGCAAACTCTCCCCGCGCTGGGCCTGCGCCTACAAGTTCGCGCCCGAGCAAGCCGAGACCCGCCTGCGCGACATCACCATCCAGGTCGGCCGCACCGGCGTCCTCACCCCCGTCGCCGAGCTCGAGCCCGTGCAGCTCGCCGGCACCACCGTCGCCCGCGCCACGCTGCACAACGCCGACGAGATCGTGCGCAAGGACATCCGCGTCGGCGATTCCGTCGTCGTCGAAAAAGCCGGCGAAATCATCCCCGTCGTCGTCGCGGTCAACGTCGCCAAACGCCCGCCCGGATGCGCGGCCTATGTTTTCCCGGCCGCCTGTCCGGTCTGCTCAACCCCCGTGGTGCGCGTCGAGGGCGAGGTCGCGATCCGCTGCCCCAACGCCGACTGCCCGGCCCAGCTCGTCACCCGGCTCGACTACGTCGCCGACCGCAAGGTGCTCGATCTCGAAAGCCTCGGCGGCGTGGTCGCGGATGCGCTTGTCCGCACCGGCCAGGTCCGCGACGTCTTCGACCTGTTCGCCCTCGAGGCGGAAAAGCTCGGCGCGCTCAACCTCGGCACGCCCGAGGCGCCGCGCATCCTCGGCGTGAAGAACGCCACCAAGATCGTCGAGGCCATCGCTCGCGCGCGCACGATGCCGCTCGACCGCTGGCTTCTCGCCCTGCAGATCCGCGACGTCGGCGGCGCCACCGCGCAGGACATCGCCGCGGTCCACGGCACGCTCGACGCGGTCGCAAGTTCCGAGATACTTCCCCGGCTGGCCAGGCTGCCCGAGCTCGAGGAAACCGTTCGCGCCGCGAACCCGAAGGCGCGAGCCAACAAAGGGCAGAGCGAAGAGGAGCGGTTGGAGCGCGAGAAACGTCACGCAGCGCTCAAGGCCGAGCTAGACGAGGAAAAAGCGTGGCGCGCCTCACTCACCGAACTGTCCCGGATAGACTTCGTGACGGCATCAAACACCGTCGCCTTCTTCGCGAGCGAACGCGGGCGCCACGCGCTGAAGCGCCTCGCCGAGCTCGGGATCGCGCCCAAGGCCGCGCGGCTCGCCACCGCCGCCGCGCAGGGCGCGCTCGCCGGGAAAACCTTCGTGCTCACCGGCACCCTGCCGACGCTCTCGCGCGACGAGGCCAAGGCGCTGATCGAGGCCGCCGGCGGCAAGGTGAGCGGCAGCGTGTCGGGGAAAACTCACTACGTCGTCGCCGGCGAGGAGGCCGGCTCCAAGCTCGACAAGGCCAGGTCCCTCGGCGTCGCCATCCTCGACGAGGCCGGCCTCAAGGCGCTGCTTTCAATGTAGCCACGGCCGTGTCGGCCGTGCCCGAACCCGATCGCGCCCGGCACGGGCGCGGCTAGACGAAAAAAATCACCCCATGACCGACGACGCCTTTCTCGACGACCTCTCGCGGCGCGCCTTCCGCTACTTCTTCGACACCGCGCATCCGCACACCGGGCTGATCCCCGACCGCGCCAAGGCCGACGGCTCCAAGCCCGGCGACATGGCCAGCGTGGCCGCGACCGGTTTCGGCCTCACCGCCCTCGTCATCGG
Source organism: uncultured Verrucomicrobiota bacterium (assembly GCA_946481225.1). The sequence continues at coordinate 2,226 of CAMLNJ010000256.1, forward strand.
CGCCGAACGCGGGTGGGAATCGCGCGCCGAGTGCCGGGCCTGCGCCGAGCGCGTGCTGCGCACCCTTTGGCGCGACGCCGCGCACGAGCGCGGGTTTTTCTACCACTTCCTCGACACCCGCGCGGCCCAGCGCGGCTGGGACTGCGAGGCCTCGAGCATCGACACCGGCCTGCTCCTTTTCGGCGCCCTCTCCGCCGCGGTCTACTTCGGCGGCGCGGTCGCGGAGCTCGCCCAGGCGATCGAGGCGCGCGTCGACTGGCCGTGGCTGCTCGACCCGGAGAACCGCATCGGCCATGGCTGGAAACCCGAGGGCGGCCGACTGCCGTGGAGCTGGGACCAGTTTTCCGAGCACTACGCGATGACATGGTTCGCCTCTCACGACGCCACCCAACCCGCGCCCGTCGCCACTTGGCGCGCGTGGCGGCGCGCCCCCTTCGTGGAATACGCCGGAGAGCGTTTCCTGCATCATCCGCCGCTCTTCGTGCATCAGTTCCCGCAAGCCTGGCTCGATTGGCGCGCCTATCAGGACGAGGTGGGCGGCGTGAACTTTTTCGCGCAGGCCTGCGCCGCCACGCGCGCGCAAAAACAATTCTGCCTCGATCTTCGCGGGCGCTTCCCCCTCTACGGCGAAAACGTCTGGGGCCTTACCTCCTCCGACGCCGCGGCCGGCTATCTCGACTGGGGCGGCCCTCCGGTTCGGCCGGGCGAAATCGACCCGCGCATCGACGGCAGCGTGGTGCCCTGCGCCGCGGCGGGCTCGCTGCCTTTTCTGCCCGGCGACTGCACCGCGGCCCTCCGCGAGATGCACACGCGCTGGGGCGACAAGATTTACGGTCCCTACGGTTTCGCCGACGCCTTCAACCCGCACACGGGCTGGATCGGAAACGATGTGATCGGCATCGACCAAGGCATCACGCTGCTGATGGCGGAAAACCTCCGCAGCGGCCTCGTCTGGCGGCTGATGGAGCCGTGGCGACCACTGTAGGCACTCGTGTAACTCGCGAGAAATAGTGAAACATTCCCAAGGCCCACGGGCGAGACGCCCGTGCCACGCGGCATGGGCGCCTCGCCCATGTCGGGGAGATGCACCACGCCAAATTTAAACGATAAAACGCCGATCCGATATAGGCCAGACCGCTGGTCGGGCCCGCCAGACCAGCGGTCTGGCCTACAGGTTCGCGATCGTCGGGTTTTGTTACGACGGAATGCGAAATGGTGTCAGAAGCCCTTCTGGCGGAGCGCGGCGTCCAGCTCCTGCATGAAGGCCTGCGCGTCGTCCTTGCTCGGGCGGTAGCCGGGCTGGCTGATCTCGGTGAAGCCGGGGCGGCCGTATTGGTCGACGATCCACTTGCCCGTCACGCCGTCGCTGAAGGTCACGGTGCCGCTGGCGATCGCGCCGGGGATGAGCGTGACGCCGTCGACGTCCACGGTGACGTTGCCCGCCGCGGGCGGCAGCGCGTCGTCCTCGAGCGCATCGGCGTCGTCGGCCGGAAGATCGGAGAGCTCGTCCGCTCCGTCGGCGGGCGCGGCGGTCTGGTCGGGCGCGGGTTTCTTCGCCGCGACGGCGGGCTTGGCGGGCGCGGCGGGCGGAACCTTGGCCTTGGTGACGTCGGTGGCGTCGGCCTTGGGCGCGGGGTCCTTGAGGGTGAGGTTGAGGTCGTCCACGAGGAAGCGGACGTCCATGTAGGTCATCGCCACTTGGAACTGGTCGCGGAGCTTTTTCTGGACGGCGGAGAGGTTGTCTCCGGCGACGATCCAAGAGGAAACGGCGGCTTTTTGTTCGGGTGTGAGGGACATGGGCGAAAAGAGGCGCGGAACTTAGGAAACAGGCGCGGGCTTGGCAAGGGACGGCCGCGCAGCGGGGAAAACAAAAGCCCCGACGCGAAGGTCGGGGCTTTCGAAAAGGGACAAACCGGCCCGAAGGCCCGGCAAAACTCGCTCAGCGGCTGAGCTGGGCGCGGAGGAACTCGATCTGGCCCTTCATGTGGGCGTCGTGGGCAAGCATGTTGTCCACGGCCTTGCAGGCGTGGATGACGGTGCCGTGATCGCGGCCGCCAAAGGCGTCGCCGATCTCCTGAAGCGAGTGCTTCGGGATGAGGTTGCGCGTCAGATACATCGCGATCTGGCGGGGGATGGCGATGTTGTTGGGGCGACGCTTGCTCGTCATGTCGCTGTGGCGGATCTGGAAGTGGTCGGCGACGCGCTTCTGGATGCCTTCGATGGTGAGCTGGTTTTGCGCCTGCTCCATGAGGACGTCCTTGAGGAGCATCTCGACGGCCGGCAGGTCGATGGGCTTGCCGCTGAGCTGGCTGTAGGAGACGACCTTGATGAGGGCGCCTTCGAGGCGGCGGATGTTGCGCGCGATGTGCTGGGCGATGAAGGCGGCGACAGGCGCGGGCAGCTCGCACTTCATGGCGGCGGCCTTGGTGCGGAGGATGGCGAGGCGGGTCTCGAAATCGGCCGGCTGGATGTCGGCGGGGAGGCCCCACTCGAAGCGCGAGACGAGGCGGGCCTCGAGTTTCTCGATCTCGGAGGCGCGGCGGTCGCTGGAGAGGACGATCTGCTTTCCGGCGCCGTGGAGGTCGTTGAAGGTGTGGAAGAACTCCTCCTGGGAGCGCTCCTTGCCGGCGAGGAACTGGATGTCGTCGATGAGAAGGACGTCGACGTGGCGGTAGCGCTGGCGGAACTTCGTGAGGGCGTTCTCCTGGATCGCCTGGATGAAGTCGTTGGTGAAGGTCTCCGCCGAGAGGTAGGCGACCCGGGTGTCGGGGCGGCGCGCGAGAATGGCGTGCCCGATGGCGTGCATCAGGTGGGTTTTGCCAAGGCCGGTGTCGCCGTAAAGGAAGAGCGGGTTGTAGGACTGGCCGGGCGCGTCGGCGACGGCGCGGGCGGCGGCGGCGGCCATCTGGTTGTTGGAGCCGACGACGAAGTTCTCGAACGTGTTGCGCGGGGAGAGCGCGGTGTGGCGCGGCGCGCGCTCC
>CAMLNJ010000257.1 GCA_946481225.1 uncultured Verrucomicrobiota bacterium
GTTCGCCGGTCGAGACGAGGAAGCGCCAGGGGAGGGAGTCGAGGAGGGCGAGGGGAAGGTCGATGCGCTGGCGGTGGGGGGAAAAGTCGAGGATGTCTCCTCGCAGGGGGAGCGCGCCGCCGGAGATCGCGAAGGGGCCGGCGGAGGGCGCGATCTCGATGCCACGCGCCGGGGCGCCGGTCGTGAAGTCGTTGAGGGCGGCGCCTCCGGCGGCGTCGGCGAAGGAGAGGGCGGAGGATGCGGCGGGGGGGGCGTCCCAGTTGGCCGCCTCGCTCCACGCGTCGCTGGCGGCGGCTCCGGTCCAGGTGGAGACGGCGAGGGGGGCGGCGAGATTCCAATAGACGGCGTAGCGGGTGTGGTGGGTGTCGTAGAAGGGGCGCAGGAGGGTCTGCCCACGGGCGGCGAGGCCGGGCTTGGCGGTGTCGGCGAGGTAGTGGAGAGGCGCGCCGGCGGGGCGCACCCAGAGGTCGAGGTCTTCGGCGGAGGGCGCCATGAGCACGGGGGCGGAGACGCGCGGATGGTTTTGATAATCGAGCTGGCCGGCGGCTTGGTCGCTGGCGGGCATGCCCGCGGAGCCGAGGTCGCCGGCGAGGAGGACGGGGCCGTGGAAGAGCGAGACCTGGTCGGGGTCGTCCATCGAGCGGTCGAGCCGCAGGCCCAGGGGGAGGACGAGGGTGACGACGTCTCCGTTTTGCCAAACGCGCTCGAGCTCGGCGTAGGAGCCGGCGGCGGCGGGCACGCTTTGCACGACGCCGTTTACGGAGAGGGTCGGCGGGCCGGCGATCCAGGCGGGGATGCGCAGGCGGAGCTTGGCGGAGGCGGGCGCGACGGCGGAGAGGGTGAGGCGGATGGTGTCGGACTCGGGGAAGGAGGTTTCGAGGCGCACGCCGAGGCCGCGTTCGCTCCAGTCGAGGGTGGAGGGAACGAAAAGGTTAACCCAAAGGGTGTCGTCGTGGTGGAAGTAGATGCCGGCGTTGTAGCGGGCGGTGTTTTCGATCCCGGTGCCGGTGCAGCACCAGGAGGAGCCTTCGGGGCGGCTGTAGGTTTTGAAAGGCCCGGAGACCATCGGCACGAAGTAGGTCGGCATGCCGGTGTCGGGGGCGAGGGAGGCGAGGATGTGGTTGTAGAGCGCGTGCTCGAAGTAGTCGGCGAGGGGGGCGGAGGGCTCGTGCTGGAAGAGCTCGGCGACGAGCCGGAGCATGTTGTGGGTGTTGCAGGTTTCGGCGGTGGCGACGTTGAGCGCCGAGCCGCCGGGGCCGGTCTCGACGCCGCCGGCCGCGAAGTGCTCGCGGTAGCTGTTGCCGCCGAGGACGAGCCAGTGGCGTTCGAGGACGAGGCGTCGGAAGCCGTCGGCGGCGGAGTAGAGGCGCGCGCGCTCGGCGTCGGTCTCGGGCAGGAAGGAGGCGACGCGGGCGAAGCCGGTGACGCCGGGGACGTGGGTGTTGGCGTGGAGTCCGGCGAGCTGGTCCTGGCCGGCGAGGAGGGGGCCGATGAACCAGTCGCGGTGGAAGAGTCGCGCGAAGGCGAGGTGGCGATCGGGGGCGGCGTCGCCGCGGGCGCGGGAGAGTTGGTAGAGATCGGCGAGGGCCTCGTTCATGCCGCCCCATTCTTCGGAGTTTCCGTTGTCGGTGCGGAACATGGCCTCGATCTGGGAGGCGGTGAGGCGGTCGACGCGCCAGCGGTGGTAGTCGGCCATCGCGATGGCGACATCGAGGGCCTGGGCGTTGCCGGTGTGGCGGTGCGCGTCGACGAGGCCGGCGAGGATTTTGTGGATGGTGTAGAAGGGGACCTGCGCGGAGCCGGGGTTGGTCTCGAGGGTGTCGAAGTAGGAGACGGGGAAGGCCGAGAGGTAGCCGGCGACGCGGCCGGCGGCGACTTCCTGCGCGCCGAGGGCGTCCTGGCATTTCTTCAATTCCGCCACGAGGTAGTCGATCTTGGGGAGGAAGGACGCGTCGCCGGTGGCGGCATACATCTTGGCCGCGGCGGTGAGGTAGTGGCCGGCCATGTGGCCGCGAACGGCGGTGAAACCGCTGTCGCCTTCCCAACCGCCGAGGTGGGTGGTTCCGGCGGGTTGGGGGAGGCCGGCGTTGGCGCGGAACGGATGGAGCAGGCGGTCGGGCGAGATCCACGCCAGGTAGCCGGTGCGGTGGAGGTCCTGGTTGGTCTTGAAGCGGCTTTCGAGCAGTCGCACGCGCTCGAGCGGGAAAGGGGAGGCGGCGTGGAGGGGCGCGGGAAGCGGCGCGTCGGGATCGTCGGGGGGCGCGGCGTCGGCCTGGGTCAATTCGACGAGGAAAACGCGGTCGCCGGCGAGAGATTGGAGGGTCTGGTCCGGGGCGCCGTTGGTGGATCCGCGATAGGCGGAGCCGGCGGGGTAGGCGTCGCCTCCGGGCGCGGCGGCGTCGCGCACGCCGAGGGTTTCGAGGAAGAAGTTGGCGGAGGTCGCGGTGATGTCGAAGCCGTAGAGGGTGTCGGGCGCGAGGGTGACGGGGGTGTCGAAGGCGAAGCGGAGCCAGACGCCGGTGCCGGCGGCGGTATTGGTGGCCGCGGCGACGGGGGCGAGAGCGTTGGGGGCGCCGGTTTCGGCGCCGGTGGTGACGAGGCTCTCGGCGCGAAGGGCGAAGGACGGGGTGCCGGCCGCGGCGGGGTCGGTGATGCGGACGCCGAGCGATCCGCCGACGGGCGTGCGCCACCAGGTGGTGGAGCTGTTGGCGGTGTAGCCGGGGTGGCGCAGCCAGACGGCGGCGGCGCGGTAGCCGGCGGTGTGGGCGCCGGTTCGGAAGGTCTGGCCCTGGTGGGGGCGGTCGGAGCCGGAGAGGTAGGTCGAGGCGTCGTTGGCGCCGCCGTCGGCGAGACCGTCGCCGCCGACGTTGTCGCGGTCGCGGGTGGCGCCGACGAGGTTGAAGACGTCGTCGGCCCCGGGGGAAGGCGCGGTCGTGTGGTAGGAAAGTTGCGCGCCGTCCAGCAGGCCCGCCGCTAGCAGGAGCGGGGCGATGAACGCCAAAAGGGATGGGCGGGGCATGGCGCGGGGGGAAGGCGCGGATACGGGTTATCAGCCGGAAAAGCCCCGCCCGGAGCGCGGGCGGGGCTCGTATCGGAGTCGGGTCGACTCAGGGCTTATCAGGCCGAGCGACGGCGGCGCAGGGCGACCGCGGCGACGGCGATGCCGCCGGCGAGCGCGGCGAAGGAGCCGGGCTCGGGCACGGCGGTGATCGCGACGTTGTCGAGGGCCGGCCAGGATTCCGTGCCGCCGGCGGTGTAGCCGTTGAAACGGAGGAAAAGCACCTGCGAGCCGGCGCCCGAAAGGTTCAAGGTGCTCGAGATGCTGGAAATCTGGCCGTCCACGCCGCTGGAGAGCAGCGTGAAGCTTTCGGAAGCGAGCAGGGTGATGCCGGCGCCGCCGCGCACGTCGACGTCGTCGGCCGCGGTGAAGGCTCCGACGCCGTCCCAGGCATAGACCCCGACGGTCACGCCGAGCTGGCGACCGCCCGGGTCGTCATTGGGCGCGCCGAAGTCGAAATTGACTTGGAGGGAGGTGGCGCCGTCGGCGGTGCCGATGGACTGATAGAGATAGGAGCCGTCGTTGGCGTTGGCGGTCGGCATGCCGAAGTCGTCGGCCTGGAAGGAGGAGAAGACGACGACGTTGCTGGTGTTGGGCGTGACGGCGCCGTTGTTGGTTTGCCAGGCCCCTTCCCAGAAGCCGCCGGTGGTCTTCTCGAACCAGTCGGTGACGTTGTTGATGTTGTTGCCGCCGCCGGTCTCGAAGTCGCCGTTACTGACGCTGAGAGCCGCGGAAGCGGAGGTTGCCGCGGTGGCCAGAAGGGCCGCGAGCGTGATGTGGCTGAGTTTGATCATGGGGTTGGGATTTGTGTTGGTTGGAGAGGGAGGGCGGAGTCCCCGGGGACTTCCCCCCGCCCCACTAACGGATTCGGACGGAAGAACCCGCCAACGCCGGGTTCGGAGATTTTTCGCCGCGCCACAGTGCGCGTGCGCCAAACGAGCAAGCTCATCGCGAAGCAGGTGCGTCGCGTTTCAAATAGACCTGTAGCCGCGCCCGTGTCGGGCGCGTCGCTCGATACGGAGCGGAGGGCACGGCCGACACGGCCGTGGCTACAACCGTTGCTACAACTTTATCTGAACCGCTCTAGCCGGAGGGCGCGGCCTCCGCTTCGCGGAGAAGGATGCGGGCGTTGATCCAATCGAACCAGAATCCGGTCGAGGAGCCTCCCGCCGTGAGCGGAAGGGAGAAAAACTCTTCGAGCTGGGCCCGCGCGGTCGCGATCAAGGTCGCCGCTTCCTCGCGGCGGTCCAGCCGTCGCAGCGCCATGGCGCGGAGGAGGTTGACCGAAATGGTGCGGGGCTCGATGAAGCTGGGATATTTCAGGGAGCGTTCGGCCCAGAAGAGCGTTTCGTCCGAGTGCTCGCGGCGATGGGCGTGGAGCGCGAGGGCAAAGCACCTCCAGGCGTCCATGTAGGGATCGTGGCTTTGCCACGGTTCCTGTCCGTCGAGGGTGGCGGCGACGGCGTCGGCCAGCGGCTGGAGCCCCCGCATGGTGAAGCCATCGGCGGGCGATATGAGGGTGGCTTTCAGAACTTGCTCCGCGACGATGGGGTTGAGGGTGTCGGAGAAGCGCCGGGCGACGGTCTGGCGGAAGGTTTCGTATTGTTTGGGCGAGCCGTGTTCGCGGATCGCGGAGCTGGCGGGAAGGAGGCTGCGCGAGACGTCGTCGCTGTCGGAATCGTCGGCGTTGATGATGGCATGGGCGAGCCCGAGGTGGCGGAGGGCGGATTCGTGCCAACGACCCTCCAGGGCGTGCCACTCGCCCAGGCCGCGGAGAACGTCCGCGCTTTCCAAGGAAGAAGGGATGAGCTCGAGAGGCGTGCCGGCGAGCAGGGCGTCGGCCTGGGCGAATTCAGCTCGTCGGATATGCACCGCGGCCCGGGACATTTGTTCGCGCGTCTCCGCGAGGCGGCGCAGACGGTTCTCCTCGGCGCGGGCCTGCTCGGCCTCCGCGCGCAGACGGACTTGCTCGCGGCGCGCGTCGCGTTCGCGCAGGAAGAGCCAGGTCGAGGCGCCGAGGCCGGCGAGGAGGGCGAGAAGAACGAGGAAGCCGGCGACAAACACCGCCTGATTGCGGCGGACAAGTTTTTGGAGCCGGTAGAAACGGCTGGGCGGCCGGACGTTTACGGGCTCGTTTTGGA
>CAMLNJ010000258.1 GCA_946481225.1 uncultured Verrucomicrobiota bacterium
CCCGCCATTTCGCCTTCTCCCCGGTCGAGGACGTTTTCCGCGCCTCCGCCGACACCCTCAACGCCTGCTTTCGTGAAGAGGCTCCTCGCCTCGCCGGCCACGCCCTCTCCAACGCCGTCGCCCAAGCCGGCCTGCGTCCCGACCAGCTCGACGCCCTCGTCGTCTGCACCTGCACCGGCTACCTCTGCCCGGGCGTGACCAGCTACGTCGCGGAAAAACTCGGCCTCCGTCCCGACGCCTATCTCCAGGACCTCGTCGGCCTCGGCTGCGGCGCCGCCATCCCCGCCCTTCGCTCCGTCGCCGCGCTCCTCGCCGCGAATCCCGCGGCCGCCATCGCCTGCGTCGCCGTGGAGATCTGCTCCGCCGCCTTCTACCTCGACGACGATCCCGGCGTGCTCATGAGCGCATGCCTCTTTGGCGACGGCGCCGCCGCCACGATCTGGCGCGCCACGCCGCCCGCCTCGCCCGGCCCCCTGCCCGCGCTGCGCGTCACCGGCTTCAACACCCTCCACATCCCGGAGGCGCGCGACCACATCCGCTTCGAGCAACGTTTCGGCAAGCTTCGCAACCTCCTCACGCCCGCGGTGCCCGCGCTCGCCGCCGACGCCGTCGCCCGCCTCTTCGCCGCCGAGCCCCCCGGCTCCCCGCGCCCCGCGCGCATCCTCAGCCACACCGGCGGACGCGACGTCCTCGACGCCCTTGAAGCCGCGCTCCCCGGCTACTCGCTCGACCTCAGCCGTCGCGTCCTGCGCGATCACGGCAACATGAGCAGCCCCTCCGTCCTCTTCGCCCTCGACCTCGCGCTCCGCGAATGTCCCCCGCCGACCCGCGACGCTCCGTGGTGGCTCGTCTCCTTCGGCGCCGGCTTCGCCGCCCACTCCTGCCGCCTCCAGGCACCCCCGCCCTGACCCCGACGCCGCCCCAATGTTCGTAATACGAACATTCAAAACGCCCGCGTCGCCGGCCGAATGTTCGTATTACGAACATTCGGTGCGCGCGGGGCCGTCGCACCGCTCTCCCCGGGCTCGGACATGCGGCCGAAAAAGTCGGAGGCCCTACCCCGATTTCACCCGCGATGACTTCGCCTTCTCCTCCCGCGTCCTCACATGCCCGCCGGCCGCCTCGGCGTGCTCCTCCGCCTCCGCGTCGCGCTCGGCCTCCGACTCCACCACGACCTCCTCGCGCACCAGCACCGCCGTCTTCTTCGGCCTCACCGGCCGCCCCTTCAACTCCGCCCGCGCCCGCGTGAACTCCACTCCGAAGAACAAGATCGCGCACGAGTAGTAGATCCAGATCAGCAGCGCCGCCAGAGAACCCGCCGCCCCATACACCGACGCCACCGTCGAGTGGCTCAGATACCACGCGATCCCCACCCGCCCCACGCTGAACAACAGCGCCGTCAAAAACGCCCCGCGCCACACATCGCGCCACGACTGCCGCACGTCGGGCATAAATTTGAACAACATCGCGAACAACACCGTGATCGCCGCCAGCGTCACCCCTACGTCCACCGCGCGCAGCACCGGCGCCGGCACCCCCACCCAGGCGTCCGCATAGCGCACCAGCGCCGACAGCGCCGTCGTCAGCACCAGCGATACCAGCAACAAAAACCCCACCGTCAGCACCATCGCGAACGACACCAACCGCCGCCCGATCAACACCACCCAACCTTTCCGGTCCGGCCTCACCCGCACGCCCCAGATCTCGTTCAACGATTCCTGCAACTGGCCGAACACCGTCGTCGCCCCCACCAGCAGCATCGCGAAGCCGATCGTCGCCGCCGTCCACCCATCCGCCTCCGCCCGGCTCGCGTCCACCGCGCGCACGATCAACCTCGCCCCCTCCGCGCCCACCAACTCGCGCAACTGATCGGCCACCTGCCGCATCGCCGCCTCCCGGCCGAGCACGAAACCCGCGATGCCCACGACGATGATCGTCACCGGCGCCAGCGAAAAAAGCGTGTAGAAACTCACCGCCGCCGAGTGCCTGAAAGCCCCGTGACGGTTCCACCCCTGCGCCGCCGCCAGCGGCACGCGGGCCCATTCCGGCACGCGCATATTCCACATCGCCCATCCTCTCCGCCGCCCGCCCCGACGCCACCCGTCCCACCACGTTTTCCTCCCGCTCCGCGCCTCCGAAAAACTCCCCTCGCCCGCGAACACCCCGCCTCATCTCCGGCTCGCCTTTCCTCCGCGCCCTCCGCGTCCTCCGTGATTCATCTCTTTCGGACTCCCCGCTCCTCGCTCCCCGCCCCCCCCGTCTGCGCATGCACGGCCGCGAGCAGCTCATCGCCCGCGAAAGGCTTGAGCAAATACGCCTGCGTCAACTCCTGGATCGGCCGGCCGCCCCCTGGCTCCGGCTCCCGATGCGACAGACCGCTCATCGCTATCACGCGAATATCCTGCCGCAACTGCCTCGCCGCACGCACGAGCGCCGTCCCGTCGAGACGCGGCATGTCCACGTCCGTCACGATCAACGCCACTTCCGGCGCATGCCCCCGGAAAAACTCCAAGGCTTCCAGCCCGTCCCGGCATGTCGCCACCCGATAGCCGTGCGTGCCGAGGATCTCGGCCACGATCTCGCGGATAAACCCGTCGTCGTCGGCCACCAAGACCAACTCCCCCCGGCCCCGCAGCTCCGCCGCCCCCGCGCCCGCCCGTTTCCCCTCCATCCTCGGCGGCTCATGCTCCGCCGCCGGCAGAAAAATCCGGAATGTCGTTCCACGCCCAAGCTCCGTATCCACTTCCGTGAACCCTTGATGGCTGGCCACGATGCCCCGCACCGTGGAGAGCCCCAGGCCCGTCCCCTTTCCGGGCCCCTTCATCGTGAAAAACGGTTCCCAAATTCGCTCCAAAATCTCCGGCGCGATGCCCGTGCCGGTGTCGCTCACCTCCAGCACCACCCAGTCTCCGGCCCGGCCGTTCTCCGGGTCGGCGACATCCTGCTTCTCCAGCCGCCGGTTCTCCGCGGCCAGCAGCAACACCCCGCCGGCGGCCATGGCGTCCCGCGCGTTCAAGCAGAGGTTGAGAAGCACTTGGTGGATCTGAGTCGCGTTCCCATACACCGGCCACAAGTCGGCCGGCATCCGATGTTCCAGCCGGATCGACTTGGGAAACGTCTCCTCGATCACTCCGAGCACATCACGCACGACGTGCTTCAACGCCATTGTCGCGAAATTTCCCGCCGAGGCGCGCGCGAACCCGAGAATCTGCCGGACCAGCCCCGCCCCGCGCTCGGCGCTTCGCTCCAAGGTGTCCAAGATCTTGAGGTCGCGCGGCGCGCGCAGGCTGTCACGCAGGATCGGAGCGGCGAACATGATCGGCGCGAGCACGTTGTTCAGATCGTGCGCGATGCCCGCCGCCAGCATGCCCAGGCTCTCCAGTCTTTGCGCGTGCAGCACTTTCTCCTCCAATCGCTTCCTCTCCGTCACGTCGTTCGCCACCACCAGCCGCACCTGTCGCCCCTGGAAGTGCAGCGGCCTCGATATCGTCTCCACCTCGATCACCTCACCGCCCTTCTTCCGGTGCCTCCGCTCCGCCATGCTCCGTGCTTTCTCCCGGTTTTTCTCCAGCCATTTCAGCATAGCCGGCACGTCCTCCGGCGGATGGATGTCGGTGATACGCATCGAGAGAAACTCCTCGTGCGAAAAACCATACTGGCGCACCGCCGACTCGTTCACCGCGAGGAACCGCAGCGTCTCCTGGTCGAACAACCACATCGGCAACGGGTTTCCCTCGAACAAAAGGCGGTGACGCTCCTCGCTCTCCCGCAGCGCCTCCTGCGCGAGGCGCAGGGGCGTCACGTTCTCGTGCGCCACCACCACCCGCACCGGTCCGTCGCCCGGAAACCGCCGCACCGCGCAGAAAAACCAGCGCCGCTCCTTGGACGAAAAGCACCCATGCTCCATGAACCACGCCGGGCTCGCTCCCGCGATGACCCTGCGGATTCCGGCCACCACCTCCGCCGCATCCCGGTCGCCCGCCGCGGCCGCCCTCTCGCACACCCCCAGGTAGTTCACCCCCTCGCCGGTCTCGCGCGGATCGCCCCCGTTCTCCCGCGCGAACTCACGCCACGCCGTGTTCGTCGCCAGGATCGTTCCCTCCGCGTCCAACACCGCCACTTGCGCACCCAGCGCGTCCAAGGTCGCGCGGTTGAAACGCTCGCTCTCCCGCAAATTCGCCGCCGCGGCCTCCTCCGCCCGCCTCAGCCTGCGCTCCTCCAAGGCCCGCGCCACCGCCGCGCCCAGCCTCGCCAGCCGGTCCTTCAACACGTAGTCCACCGCCCCGAGCCGCATGGTCGCCGTCGCCGCCTCGTCGCCGATCGCGCCCGACACCACGATGGCCGGCGCGTCCACTTCCAGGCTTCGCAGCCGCGCCAGCGCCGCCTCGCCGCTCCAGCCCGGCAGTCTGTAGTCCACGAACACCACGTCCGGCGACATGGCCAGCGCCGCGTCGAAGTCCGCCGCCTCCCACACCCGCCTCGCCTCCGGCTCGTAGCCTGCCTCGCGCAACGCGCGCAGCAGCAGCGCGGCGTCGTCCTCGTTGTCCTCCAGCAACAGCACCTTCAGGGGCGTTGCCATGGTCGTCACCCTCCGCTCGCGGCCGTCGGCGACACCGGCGTTTGGTTCAACCACAGCCAATACAAGCCCAACATGCGCGCCGTCTCGACAAACTGGTCGAAATCCACCGGCTTCACGATGTAGCTGTTCGCCCCGAGCGCGTAGCCCGCCGCGATGTCGCGCTCCACCCTGGAGGAGGTGAAGATGACCACCGGGATGGTCTTGGTGCGCGGGTCGCGCCGGATCTCGGCCAGCACCTCCAGCCCGTCCACCTTGGGCAGCTTCAGGTCGAGCAGGATGAATTTCGGGCGCTGCGCGCCGTCGCGACCGGAAAACGGCCCTCGGCAGAAAAGGTAATCCAGCGCCTCCACCCCGTCGCTCGCCACCTGTATTCTGTCCGACAGCTTGTGGCGGGCAAAGGCGTTCAGCGCCAGCTGAACCTCGTCCGGGTTATCCTCGACGAGAAGGATTTCCACCGGTGCTTTCATGGCTGCCCTTCGGATTTCTGGGGCAAGAACCCGTCGCGCCGCGCTCCGGCTCCGCCTCGGCCCGGATGCGCCCGCCATGCCGCGTCCCGACGCGGTGCGCGGTGGCCGGAACCACGCCCGTGCCCTCGTAACCCTCCGCGCCAGGCAGACGCT
>CAMLNJ010000259.1 GCA_946481225.1 uncultured Verrucomicrobiota bacterium
CGGCCGCGCCGTCTGCGGAGCGCCCGAGGTGCATGTCGTCGATGTTGACGCCGGAGCCGGGGGCGAAGTCGACCTTCACGTAGAGGTAGCGGTCGCCGGCGACGCCGCCGCGGCCGGCGGTGGCGAGGGTGATGCCGCTCGCGGTGTCGGCGAAGACCTGGCCTTGGGAGAGCGGGGCGTTGGCGGTGTTGCCCGTGGCGTCGTTCATGTCGAGGACGTGCGAATCGCCGACGCGGCCGACGGGGACGCCGACGACATAGGCGCCGGTGTTGTAGGCGGCCTGCGGGACGGTGGAGCCGCGATACATGACCCAGTAGTCGAGGTCGCTGTCGCGGGAGATCTTCAGGGCGAGGGGGCTGCCGGCGAGGATTTGCCCGCCGTCGAACTGGCGGATGCGGTAGGTGCCGGGGTGGCTGACGGAGAGGACGGAGCTGTCGGGGAGCCAGCTGCAGTAGCTCTTGTAGTAGGCGTTGTATTCGTTGTTGAAGCCACCGGCCCAGGCGTTGCCCATGGGGTCGGAGTCGTCGCCGTATTCGACGTGGGCGCGGGAGGGGGAGACGGGGTTGCCGTCTGTGCTGGTCCAGCTGTTGGCGTGGGGAAGGCCGTAGGTGTGGCCGCCTTCGTGGACGAAGAGGCGGACGTCGAAATTGCCGTTGGCCCAGATGACACCGGCGCCGGTGGTGTCGCCCCAGCCGGCGGCGTTGAACTGGCCGTAGCCCTGGTGGGCGACGACGTAGGTGGAGTAGTTGGCCATGTCGTAGCCGGCGGCGGTGGCGGCGGCCTTGGAGTCGTCGATCCAGCGGCCCCACTCGTAGCCGTTGCCGGTGTAGTAGGCGGTGTTGCCGGGCAGGGTGAGGACGGGCGTGACGTCGGCGCGGGAGAACCAGGTTTTGCCGTAGGAGATGAGTTTGACGCGCTCGTTCCAGCCGTCGCCGCGGTTGATGACGTCGAGGAAGTGGGCGTCGGTGGCCCAGCTCGGGAAGGCGCCGTCGCTGGGCTGGACGCGGAAGATGATGACGCCCTTGCCGCCGTGGGTGCGGCTGGCGGCGGGTTTGCCGGGGAAGCCCTGGGTGCCGGGGACGCCGCTGTCGGCGAGGCCCATGGGCGTCTGGAAGGCGTTGGACTCGGCCTCGATTTTCTCCGCGTCGAAGGTGGTGATGCAGAAGGGGCAGCACATCACGTAGGCGTGGGTGCCGACGAGCGCGGTGCTCTTCTGGTCGGGCGTGTCGCCGGGGGCGAGGATCTGCTTGTTGTCGGTGACGACGCAGTCTTCGGAGACCTCGGTATAGGTTTCGCCGGGCTCCATGACCTTGACGGGGCTGTCGGAGACGGCGAGGTGGCGGTCGAGCGCGATGCCGTGAATGGAGACGGAGGCGAGGCCGGTGGGGATTTTGCGCTGACCGTAGCGGTGGGCTTCGAACTGGCGTCCGCCGATGAAGGCGATGTCCACGGGAGGGATGCGTTCGGCGGAGCCGGGAAGCGGCGTGGCGTAGATTAGGCCGACGTTGCCGACGCCGGAGACGCGCTCCTCAAGGAGGGCCTGGATGTCGGTGTGTAGTTGATTCCGGATACGGATGGGCGGGGTGTTGGCGAGGGCGGAGCGCGGGTCGGTCTTGATCAACTCGAGGAGGGCGGCGCGGCGGGCGGCGGCGAGTTCGCGGCCGCGGGCGAGGAGAGCGGGGCGGGCGTCGGGCGCGGCGCCGAGATATTCGTCGGTCCAGGCGGCGAAGGCGTCGAGGGCGGCGTGGCCACCGCGGCCCCAGGCGCTGGCGAAGATGGCGCGGTCGGGCACGCGTTCGGCCGGTTGGTCGGCGGCGGGGATGCCGGGGCGCGGGGCGGGGGCGATGTCGGTGGCGGTGGCGAGGGCGGGAGACGCGTGCGCGGGGGCGGTCGTTGCGGAGGCTTGCGGGGAGGCGGACGGGCTACCCGGTCGTCGGGAGGGAGATCGGGCGAGCCAGGGCAGGAGAAGGGCCAGGGCGAGGGCGACGACGCACAGGATCGGGAGGAAGCGGAACTTGGGGGGCATGGGCGGGGCCGGCCGAGGCTCGACGGGGCGGCGGAGCGGGGATCGAGACGCTCTCCACGGGCGAGGGAGTCGCAACGGGAAAGCCCGGCGCGCAGGTTGTATTTTCTAGATACAAGATCTCACGCTCGGCGGTAGCCGCGCGGTGACGAGAGGATGGGCGAGGAGGGATGCGCGCGCCTTTGGGCGGGCTTTTCAGCTACGGGGCAACGACCTCTGCCGTTGCGCGGTCGGGCCGGTTTTACGCTTCCGGCGGGACGGTTTGGTCATGAAACACGCGCCAGTTGGCGAAACGCGTCCTCGATGCGCCGGGCGTAATCGGCGGGGTTTCCCAAGGGGGAGGCGGCGAGCCGGTCGCGGAGGCTTCGGCGCCAGATCGCCAAGCGGGCGGGGTCGGCGGCGAGATCGACGGCGTGGCGGACATAGTCGTCGGGGGAGGAGGCGATGCCTTCGTGCAGCCCGATCTGGGAAAGCAGACTGGAGGCCACGCGGGCGGAGTGACGGGCGCCGGGAAGGGTGAGGACGGGGACTCCCATCCAGAGGGCTTCGCAGGTGGTGGTGACTCCGTTGCAGGGGAAGGGATCGAGCGCGATGTCGATGCGGCGATAGGTGGCGAGGTGGGCTTCGGGGGCGGCTTCGCCGGGCAGGATCTCGAGGCGTTCGGGGGGGATGCCGTGCGTCGCGAAGCGGCCTGCCACGGCGTCGCGAAGCTCGCGGTCGTGGAGCTGGATGGCCTTGAGGAGGAGTCGCGAGCGCGGCACGGCGTGCAGCACCCGGGCCCAAAGGGCGACGACCTCGGAGTTGATTTTCGTCAGATTGTTGCAGGAGCCGAAGGTGACGTGGCCGTTTGCGACGCAGGGCGGCTCCCCTTCGGGAATGGGGGCGACGAGAGGGTCGAAGCAGTGGAATCCGTGTGGCAGGCGGACGAGGGTTTCTGCGCTTTCCGCTTCCGTTCCGGGCGGGTCGCTGAGGGCGTCGGTGATCCGAAAGTCGAGGGAGGAGAGTCCGGGGGAGCCGTGGTAGCCGAGGAGGTGGCCCTGTCGCGGGGCGGGGCGGGCGGCGAAAATCCGGGGACGGGTCGCCCCGAAAAGGCCGGAGAGGTCGACCAGCAGATCGAGGTCATCCGTGACGATCATCCGGATGGCGTCGGCTTCGGTCAGGGGTCGGAGGTCGCGCCAGTGTTCGGCGAGTTGGCGAAGCCGGGCGGTGACGGCGTCGGGGGAGGGCGTGTCGGAATAGAGGAAAACCTCGAATTCGGCGCGGTCGTGGTGGCTGAGCAGGGGAAGGAAGAAGTGGACGATGGAGTGGCGTCGCAGGTCGGGCGAATAGTAGCCAACGCGCAGGCGGCGTCTGGCGGGTGGAGGTGGTGGCGGCGGACGTTTGGCCGGGGGGGCGTGGCGGCGCTCCCAATCCGAGGTGGCGGCTAGGAGGTCCGCCGCGGTGACGTCGGGCAGGTAGGCGAGTCCGAGGGCGAAAAGCAGGCCGGCGCGGGAGGCGATTTCCGGCGAAGAAGCTCCGGCTCGCTCTTCCGCGAGTTGAAAGGCGGCGAGGGCTGTCTCGATGTCCCCTTGGGCGAGGTGGGATTGGCCGGCGGTGAGCAGCAGGGCGGGATCGTCGGGATGGTGTTCGAGCGCGCTTGCGACCAAGAGCTGGGATTCGCTGAGGCGGGCTTGCAGGCGCAGGATCTCGGCGAGATCGCGCAGCGAGGGGAGGTGTCGCGGGTCGGCGGCGAGGGCTTGGCGAAGCGTATGCTCGGCGGCGCTCCACCCTCCGAGTTCGCGCCAGGCCGTCGCGAGCGCGTGGAGCGCGTCGGGGTCGTGCGGGGCGAGCCGGGCGAACTCGGCGGCCAGATGCCGCAGCCAGGCCATCGGGATCCGACGCGCGGCGGCGCGCAGAAGGGGGATCGGCGCGTCGAAGGAGGGAGCGGAAGCGGGCTCGAAAAAGTCGCGCAGGCGCCGCGGATCGCGCAGGCGAAGCGCCTCGCGCAGGGCGCGCGCCTCGGCCTGGCCGGGAGGAGATTCGCCGAAGGGCAGGGGTTGGGGAGCCATGCGGGCGGGCGGCGGGCGAGGGATGGAAAAAACCCTTCGCCGGATGGCGAAGGGTTTTTGCGCGGGCGGTGCGTATCCGTAGTTTCGGGACGTCGCTTTCTGGATCAGCGCCGACGGCGGCGGACGCCGGTCGTGCCCAGAGCCAGCGCGCCGACGAGGAGCGCGGCCGAGCCGGGCTCGGGGATCGCGCTCACGTCCGATCCGGTGACGATCGCCTGGCCGTCGCCTCCGATGGCGAAGCGGGTGACGACCAGTTGGTCATCGGCGGGCATCGTGAACTCGACCCAGCCGAAGTAGGTCTCGTCAAGCCCCACGCCTTGGTTGGTGTAGCGGAAGCCGATATAGTGAAGGGTGCTTTCGTCGTAGGAGAGGGGCGAGGTGCTGTATTCGAACGCGCTTGGGTCGTAGAAATTGCTCGAGGCGTCGATGGTCACGCCGGCGTCGAGCAGCTGGATGTTTTGAAAGATGTCCGTGGGGGGCGTGACGAAATTGAAATTGCTGCTGCCGTGGAGCGAGGCGTCCAGCATCACCTGGGCTCCCATGCAGGCGCCGAGGAAGATGGGATTGGCCGCGCTGGGCGAGTAGGCGCCCACGGCGCTGGAGCCGTCCAAGGGGTCGATGTTGAGGTTGCTGGCCGAGGGGGATGCGACCGTGTAGACGGCGGCGTCGGCGGCGGGCGCGATGGCGCCCAACGCGAGGGCGGCGGCCAGCGGCTGGGCGATGCGATTCTTCGACGCGGCTATGCGATCACGAAACGAGGGCGTGGAGGAGGTGGTATTCATGGTGATGCTGGACTTTCTTAAATTGGTTAATGCAGGAGCCTGTTTCTACGAAAAAAACCGCCGTCACCGGCTTGTTGGAGCCAATGGTTCGTGGACGGCGGGAAGCGGAGGATTCAGGGCGCCGCGTGGTTCAGCGCATGCGCGGCGGCGAGGCCGGTGAGGGCGAGATCGGGGACGATGCGCGCGGGAAGACGGAGGCGGCCTTCGACGACCTGGGCGGCGCCGCCGGAGAGGAAGATCTCGGCGGAAGGCAGGCGGCGCGCGGCGTATTCGGCGAGGACGGCGTCGAG
>CAMLNJ010000260.1 GCA_946481225.1 uncultured Verrucomicrobiota bacterium
CGCGGAGATCGACGAGGAAGAGGTGGTTGTCGGTGCCGCCGGAGACGAGCTTGTAGCCGCGCTTCTGCATGGCGGCCGCGAGCGCCTTGGAGTTGGCCACGATCTTCTGCGCGTAGGTCTTAAACTCGGGCGTGGCGCACTGGGCGAAGCACACGGCCTTGGCGGCGATCACGTGCATGAGCGGGCCGCCCTGGCCGCCGGGGAACACGGCCGAGTCGATGGCCTTCGCGTGGGCCGCCTTGCAAAGGATGAGGCCGCCGCGCGGACCGCGGAGGGTCTTGTGCGTGGTGGTGGTGACGAAATCGGCGTGTGGCACCGGCGAGGGATGGACTCCGGCGGCGACGAGGCCCGCGATGTGGGCGATGTCGGCGAAGAGAAAGGCTCCGACGGAGCGCGCGATCTCCGCCATGCGGGCGAAATCGATGATGCGCGAGTATGCGGAGGCGCCGACCGTGATCATGGCGGGTTTCTCGCGCTGCGCGACGGCGGCGAGCTCGTCGTAATCGATCAGGCCGTCGTCCTCGCGGACGCCGTATTGAACAAACTGATACTGCTTGCCGGAGAAGTTGGCGGGATTGCCATGGGTGAGATGGCCGCCGTGGCTGAGGTTCATGCCGAGGATCTTCGCGCCGAGGGGGAGGACGGCGGTGTAGACGGCGAAGTTGGCCTGCGAGCCGGAATGCGGCTGGACGTTGGCGTGCTCGGCGCCGAAAAGGACCTTGGCGCGGTCGATGGCGAGCTGCTCGACCTTGTCGACGTGCTCGCAACCGCCATACCAGCGCTTCGCCGGGTAACCCTCGGCGTATTTGTTGGTGAGCACGCTTCCCTGGGCCTCCATGACGGCCGGATAGGTGAAGTTCTCCGAGGCGATGAGCTCGATATGGCTCTCCTGGCGGGCGCGTTCGGCGCGAATCGCGGCGAAAATCTCGGGATCGAGGACGGACAGAGGCGAGGCGTTCAAGGACATGGCGGAAGAAAAGAAAGGGCGAGCGTCCGGCCTGCCGGGCCGGAGGTCAAGTGGCGCGTCGCGCAAGCGCCACTAAGCATCTTGCAAGGACTTGTCCGCCCGTCGCGGATCTATTCGTCGAAGCGGAAGACGAACTCGTCGGGCTTGGCGTAGCCCAGCCGGCGGCGAATGACCATCTCCACGTAGGCGGGATCGGTGCGCAGACGCTCGAGAACCATCTCCTGCTCGGCGAGACGGGTTTCCACCTCGACCAGACGCCGGCGCGTGTGCGCCTCCACCTCGCGCAGCCGGGCGTATTCGGCCCTGGTCTGGCTCAGCACCACCGCCAGCCCCGCGATCACGCCAAGCGAGGCGATGGCGCCGAAAAGAAGGACGATGCGATGGAGCCAGGCGGGCATGGATTGGTAGACCCACCGGTGTGACGAATGCTCCGCCGCCTGTAAATCACCGCGCGGAGTTTTTTCGCCCGTTGATTTGGCGTGCCATGCGCCCCGCCGCCGCGCTAGCCCTGTGCGCGATGTATCAGAGCTACTACGGGCTGACGGAACTCCCCTTCCACATCACGCCCGATCCCAAGTTTCTCTACCTCAGCCCCACGCACCAGGAGGCCTTGCAACACCTCAAATACGGGGTCTTTGAGAAAAAAGGCTTCATTGTTTTGATCGGCGAGGTCGGCTGCGGAAAAACCACGCTCTGCCGCCAATTTCTCGACGACGTGGAGCAGGACGGACGCTTCGACATCGCCCTGATCCTCAACCCGTCGGTGAACGAAGCGCAGATGCTGCGCGCCATCCTCGCCGAGCTCGGCGAGGTCCCGCTCCACCACGAGCAGCCCGATCTGCTCGGCCAGCTCAACCGCGTGCTGCTCGACCGCATCGCGAAGGGGCGCGACATCCTGCTCATCATCGACGAAGCTCAAAACCTGTCCTTCGGCGTCCTCGAGCAGATCCGCCTGCTGTCCAACCTCGAGACCGACAAGCACAAGCTCCTCCAGATCGTGCTCATGGGGCAACCGGAGCTGAAGGACATCCTGTCCCGCCCCGAGCTGCGCCAGCTCCGTCAGCGCGTGCTCGTGCATTACGAGCTCAACCCGCTCACACGCGGCGATCTCGCCCACTATATCCATCACCGCCTGACCCGCTCCGGAAGCCAAGGGCGGCCGTGGTTCACGCCGTGGGCGTTGCGCGCCATCCACCGCTACAGCAAGGGCATCCCTCGCGTGGTTAACAATCTTTGCGACAAAGCGCTTCTCGCGGCTTTCATTCGGGAATCCGACGAGGTCTCCTGGTGGGACGTGCGGCGCGCCATCAACGACCTTAAAAAGCTCACCGACTGATCGCCCCCGCACGCGCACGCCGCCGCGACCCGGCCCCGAGAAAACCTTCAAACGCCCGCGCCATGAGTCTCATCAACGAAGCCCTCAAAAAAGCCCAACGTCAGCGGAGCCTCGATGCCGCGCCGCTTTCCTCGGCCCCCAGCGGCGTGGCCGCCGCCGCCGTCACCACCCACGTGCGCGCCGCCTCGCACAAACGCTCCCTCGCGCCGCTCTGGTTCGGCCTTGGCGTCCTGGCGCTCGGCGCGGGCACCACCGCGCTCGTCATGCGCTACGGTTTCGATTCAGGGAAAAACGAGCCGGCCGGACCGGTCGCGCTCGCCCCTGTCGCTCCGCCTCCGCCGGCCTCCGCGCCTGTCGCCGCGCCCGCGTCCGCTCCCGAGGCGCCGGCCGTAAGCGTCACGTCCCCGGCTGGTGCCGCCGCGCCGGCCGCTCCCATGGTCGTGCTGCCTCCCATCCCAGCGGCCACGCCAAACACGCCGGCTTCGCCCCCGGCCCCGGCCGCTCATCCCGCTCCGGCTGCCTCCGCACCCGCCATCGCGCGTTCCGCTCCGTCGCCCGCGCCCGCGGTCTCCACACCGACGACACCCGTCGCTCCGGTCGCGCCCGCCGCCTCGTCACAGGTCACGGTCCCCCTCCCGGAGTCTTCGGCGCCGGCACCGGCCCCCGTGACGCCGGTCGCCGCCGCGCCCTCCCCGGCCGAGCGCGAGGCGAAAATCTACGCCTTCCTCAACACCCTGCGTCTCACCGGCGTCCGCGGCCTCGACCGGGATGCCCGCGTGCTCATGAACGAGCGCGTTTGGCGCCTGAACGACATCGTCGCCCCCGAGCTCGGGCTGCGCCTCAGCGCCGTGCGCCCCAACCTGCTCGTGTTCACCGACGCGCAAGGCAAGACCTACGAGAAACCGCATTGAGCGAGCGATCTCGTCGTCAAGGGCGTCCCGTCAAGGCGGACGGCCACCGCCCCGGCCAGGCCGGTTTCTTCCCGGCGCGCCCTCCGGGCCGCGGCGCCGCTCAGAGGAAATAGCCGCGCTGTTTGTCCGAGATCGGCAGGCCGGCGCGTTCCATCACCTTGAGCAGGTCCTCCCAGACCATGCGCTTCGACTTGTTGCTGCCGTTACGCAGCAAGTAGCTCGGATGGTAGGTCACCATGAGCGGCTTGCCGGCGAACTCATGCCAACCGCCGCGCACCTCGCCCAGCTTGGTGAACTTGCCTCCCATCAAGCCCTGCGCCGCGGTCCCGCCCAACGCCACCAGCAGATCCGGCTGCACGATGTCGATCGCGGCGCGCAAGAAAGGCAGGCAAAACGCCATCTCCTCGGGGCTCGGCGGACGATCCCCGCTCTGCTCGACACCCGCGGCCGTCGGCATTTGCGGACGCCAGCAAGCGATGTTGCCGATGTAGACCTGCTCGCGCTTCAGGCCCATCGCGCCGATCATCTTGGTAAGAAGCTGCCCGGCCGGGCCGACAAAGGGCTCGCCCGTCACCTCCTCCTCCGCGCCCGGCGCATCGCCGATGAATAAAATCTTCGCATCCAGCGAGCCCGCGCCGAGCACCGCCTTTTTGCCCGGGCGCAGGTTGGCGACGCAAACCGGGTGATTCGTCGCGATCTCCATCAGCGCCGCGTAACGCGCCGCTTTGTCCCCCGGCGGCAAGTTGACCAAGGGCGGCGGCGGCAAGGCGGCCGCCGCCGGCGCCGCCGCGGCGAGCTTTATCACCGGCGGGGGAGCCAGACGAGAGACGGGCTCGTCGCGTTTCTGCACGGGAGCGAAATCGCCCGGCGCCTTCGGCGCCGCCGCCGCTAGACGCGCCGACGGAGCGGACACTCCGGCCCCGGCGCTCTCGTCGGACGCGCCGGGCGCGGGAACTCTCGCCCGCACCAACGCGCGCAGCCCGGCGAGGGCCTCCTCGCTCACGGGCACCGCCTGCTCGCCCTCGGCTTTCAGCCGGGCCAGCTCCTCGGATATCGCCTGCAAGACCGCGCGCATCGGTTACTACGTTGCTCAAGCTTTCGCTACGGCCGGCTCGCGCGCCAGCATCAGTTTTTCGACATATTTCCCAAGCAAATCGAACTCGAGGTTCACGGGGTCGCCCGGGCGTTTATCGCGCAGGTTTGTAGCCGACACCGTATGCGGAATCAGCCACACCGCGAATGAATCGCCGTCCACTTCCGCGACCGTCAGCGAGATGCCGTCGATCGCGATGCTGCCCTTGTGGATGAGATATTTGCCGCAACCGGCCGGCGCCCTCACACGGAGATACCGGTCGGCGCCGCGCGCTTCGAACACCTCGACCACGCCGAGACAATCCACGTGGCCGGTCACGAAGTGGCCGCCCATCTTGCCGCCGAAACGCAAGCTGCGCTCGAGGTTCACCGCCGAGCCGGGCGCGACGGCCGAGATGCTCGTGACGCGACGCGTCTCCTCGAGGAGATCGAACTCGAGACCGTCGGCGTCGAATTTCACGACGGTGAGGCAGCAACCGTTCACCGCGATGCTGTCGCCGAGCGCCACGTCGGCGAGCGCGGCCTTCGCCGCGACGCGCAGCTTCCATGCGTCGCCGCCGCGCTCGAATCGCTCCACTCGTCCCGTCTCCTCGATGATGCCGGTGAACATGCGCCGCTATCGCGCAACACTCCCGCGCACTGTGCAACACTCCATTGACCCCGCGCCGGGCCCCGCGCTTCACTTCACCCTTTTCTTTCCTCCCATGGCCACGAACTGCACCGACTACGACTTCCTCCAAATCGAGCCCCACTGGCAAAAAGTCTGGGCGGACAGCGCGGCATTCCGCACCCCCGCCATCGATCCGTCGAAGCCGAAATACTACGTGCTCGACATGT
>CAMLNJ010000261.1 GCA_946481225.1 uncultured Verrucomicrobiota bacterium
ACGGACTGCGCGAGGGTGCCGAGGTAGATCTGGTGGGCGACGTCGGCCTGGCCGGCCCAGTCGAACTTGCCCTCTTCCCATTCGTGGAAGTTCCAGAATAGATATACGCAAACAGTGTTTAGGCCCAATGCCTTGCACATCTGGAGGCGGTGCTTCCAATATTCACGCGGCACGCGGGGGAAGTGGATTTCGCCGCAGCGGATGACGAAGGGCTGGCCGTCGAGCAGGAAGTCGTCGGTGCCGATGGCGAAGGTGTGACGGGGCATGGAGGCGGGGGAATCGGACGCGGCGAAGGCGGGCGTGGAAAGGCCCAGCATGGCGGACGCGAGGAGGCCGGCGAGGAGGCCGGTTTTGGCGTGGGTGGCAAGCGAGTGACGCAGGGGAGTCATTTTAAGGTAATCGAGGAGAATGGAGGCGGTTGGGGAGTGGGCGATGGACAGGGGCGGGCGGCGAAGGTTCACGGACGGCCGCGACCGCCGGAAAGCGGTTCGCCGATTTCGCCGGGCGCGAAGGCGGGCTTCATGGGGTCCATCGGGAGGATGTTGCCTTGGGCGTCGAAGTTCATGCGAGCCAGAACGGTCTCGCGCTTGTAGCCACCGCCGCCGGGAATGGCGTGGCGGTGGTAGGCGACATACCAGCGATCGGTGCCGGGGATGTTGAGGACGCTGTGGTGGGCGGTGCCTTTGGCGGCGCCATTTTTGCGGAGAACGATGAAGTTTTCCCTCGGGGATACGACGGGGCCGAAGGGTTTTTCGGCCATGCCCCAGCCGACGCGGTAGTCGGGGCTGCGAGCGTCGTCGATGGACCACATGAAGTAGTAACGGCCGGCGCGCTTGAAGACGATGACGCCCTCGCGGAAGTCGCGGAGCGGGATTTCGACCGGCTCGCCGGAAAAGGAGACCATGTCGCGGTTGAGGCGCCAGGCGGTGGGGGTGCCGTTGCCGAAGTAGAGGTAGGCCTGGCCGTCGTCGTCGATGAAGGCGTGGGGGTCGATGCTGAAGGTCTTGATCTTCGAGTCCTCGACGAGGGGGCGGCCGAGGGCGTCGCGGAAGGGGCCGGCGGGCGAGTCGCCGACGGCGACGCCGATGTTGTGCTCGCCGCAAAAGTAGAAGTAGTAGCGCCCGTCGCGTTCGATGCAGTCGGGGGCCCATGCCTTGTTGCGGGCCCAGGAGACATCGCCTCGGCCGAGGTCGAGGGCGACGCCTTCCTTTTTCCACGACACGAGGTCGGGGGATGACCACACGGCGAACTCGGTGGTGTTCCAGAAGGGGCGGTCCGAGGTCGGGTAGAGGTAGTAGCGGTCGCCGAAGACGCGGATGGCGGGGTCGGCGGTGTAGCCCTCCAACGCGGGCGCGGGGGCGGCGGCGAGCGCGGCGGAGCCGCGGCGAAGCTCGTCCGCGATGGCGGCGGGCACCGGGAGGATGGAGCCGTGGCGCTGACCGGGGGTGAGCGCGGCGGTCTTGGTGACATCGGACCAGGGACCGCCGCCGCGGTTCTCGCGCACGCCGTAGCGTTGGTTGACGTAGTAGTCGACGAAGAGGCGGACGCCGTCTTTCAGGACGAGGGGGGCGGGGCCTTCGGCGCGCTCTCCCGCGAGGACGGGCTTCGGGTCGAGTTGGTAGGGGCCGAGGAGGCGGTCGGACGTGGCGACGCGGATGGCGCCCCAGACGCCGGCGGACTGGTCGTCGGCCTCCTTGTAGAAGAGCTGGTATTTCTCTTCCGAATACGCGATGGTGGAGTGGATGTTGTCGACGCCAGGATCGAAGAGCCGGCGGGGAGGCGTGAAGCCCTTGAAATCGCGGGTGAGCGAGTAGTAGGCGCGGATATGATCGCGCGAATCCCCCTCGGCGCGGACGGCGGAGGACCAGACGAGGGCGTATTCGCCGGTATCGGGCACGCGGTAGAGCTCGGGCGCCCAGCAGGTTTTCGCCCCGGCGAGCTCGGCGGCGAGGGGGAGGGCGCGCTGTTCGGACCAGTGGACGAGGTCGCGCGAGGTGGCGTAACCGACGCCGAGATCGTTCCATCCGCTGGTCCAGACGAGGTGGAAAAGGCCGTCGTCGTCGCGCAGCAGGTGCGGGTCGCGGAACTGGCCGGAGCCGACCGAGGGCTTGAGGAAAATGCGGTCGAGGTCGGTCCAGTCGAGGCCGTCGGGGCTGAAGGCGAGGTGGAGGCCGTCGCCATCGCCGCGGAAGGAGGTGAAGAGGTAGGCTTGGCCGGTGGCGGCGTCCGCCGCGGGGGTGGCGGAAAGGAGGGTGTGGAGCAGGAGCTGGCCGGCGGCGAGGAGAGGAAGGCGTTTCAAGGGGAAAGGCAGGCGCATGGAACGACGTATTTTTCGGGAGTAACCCGATTAAACGAAGGCGTATCTGCAATAGCGACGGGAGTCCGACACAACTCCGCCCCCCGTCTTTAGGACTGTAGCGTAAAATAAGCGGAGTATCGCCCTCGACGCCGGCTTGCCGCAGCGGGGCGGGTTAAAAAGGTTCTCGGGGCATTCCTGCGGCTCGCCGGTTCTATTACGTTAAACCGCCGGTGCGCTGGAGGGACTGCATGCCATCGGCATAGCGTTCCGGTGGTTTCCCCACCTCCTCTCGTCCTTATTTTTTCCCTCCCTCCGTCCCCTTTTGTTTCCGTGAATCGCCACCGTCCCAAGGCTTTGATTTGGATGAAGCCCTATGCGTTCCGTCAGGTCATCTCGACCGTCGAGCTGGATCGCCTCCGTGAATTCGTCGATGTGGTCGATATCCGTCTGGACGAGGAGCCGACCGACGAGAGTCTCGCGGATCCGCGGCTCGAGAAGGTGGAGATCATCCTTTCGGGTTGGGGCGTGCCGCGCATGACGTCGCGGATTCTCCGGGCCCTGCCGTCGTTGAAGGCCGTGTTTCACGCCGCGGGGTCGGTGAAGTCCTTCGTGACGGAGGAGATGTGGCTGCGCGACATCCGGGTGGCGAGCGCCGCCGAGGTGAACGCGCTGCCGGTGGCGGAGTTCACCTTTTCGATGATCGTGCTTTCGCTCAAGCGCGTGTGGTCCCGCATCACGGCGCAGCGTGAGCTCGGCCTGTATCTGCCGGACGATCCCTATCTGGTGGGCGCCTATGGCAGCACCGTCGCGCTGCTGGGCTTGAGCCGCACCGGGCGGCTGGTGCGCGAGCAGATCCGGCGTCTTGACGTGTCGGTGATCGCCTACGATCCGGTCATCTCGCCCGACGAGGCCGCCCGCCTCGGCGTGGAGCTGGTTTCGTTGGAGGAGGCCTTTTCCCGCGCCCATGTGGTGAGCTGCCACATTCCTCTGCTGGACGAGACGGTGGGCCTGTTGCGTCGCGAGCATTTCGAGGCGATGCGTCCGGGCGCGACTTTTCTCAACACGGCGCGCGGCGCGATCGTCCGGGAGGACGAGCTGGCCAAGGTCCTCGAGGCGCGTCCCGATCTGTGGGCGGTGCTCGATGTGCTGACGACGGAGCCGCCGGAGGAGGACGCGCGCCTGCCCTCGATGCCCAACGTCATCGTGACGCCGCATCTCGCGGGCAGCCTCGGGCCGGAGTGCCGGCGCATGGCGGAGGCGATGATCGACGAGATGGAGCGTTATGTGGCCGGCCGGGAGCTGCGCTCCGAGGTCCGGCGTTCCCATCTTTCCATCTGCGCGTGAGCGCGTCGGCGCGTCGCGCGGGCATGCGCGGACGGGGCCGGCCAGGGTCTCGCGCGTCGGCGTTTCTTTTTATGGGGTCTGGTCCGTCACGGTTCTTGTTCGCCGCACTCGTGGGGCTCGGTTGCGCGCAGGTGGCGCGCGCCGTCGAACCCGCGTCGTCCGCCGCGCAGCCGCCGCCGGGTTTCGAGCTGGTGTGGGCGGACGAATTTAACATCGACGGGCCGCCCGACCCGAAAAAGTGGACCTATGAGCGCGGGTTCGTGCGCAACCACGAGTTGCAGTTTTACCAGCCCGACAACGCCCGCGTGAAGGGCGGCCTGCTTGTGATCGAGGCGCGCCGCGAGGCGGTGCCGAATCCCCGGCACAAACCGGGCTCGGCGGATTGGAAGGAGAAGGACGCGGCGTCGACTTTCACCTCGGCGAGCATTCTCACGCGCGGGCTGCACCAGTGGACCTATGGTCGTTTCGAGATGCGCGGGCGGATAGACGTGCGCCCGGGCCTGTGGCCGGCGTGGTGGACCCTCGGGGTCGAGCGCGAGTGGCCGCACAACGGCGAGATCGACATCATGGAGTATTATCGCGGCAAGCTGATGGCCAATTTCGCCTGGGGCACGCCGCAGCGCTGGGAGGCTAAGTGGGACTCGGAGGCGACGCCGCTGGAGAAGCTCGGCGGCAAAGGCTGGGCCAAGGAGTTTCACGTGTGGCGCATGGACTGGACGCGCGACAATCTCCGGCTCTACGTCGACAACCGGCTGCTCAACGACATCCGGGTGACGGAGGCGAAGAATCCGGACGGTTTCCTGCCGTTTCGCCAGCCGCACTACATGATCCTCAATCTCGCGCTCGGCGGGGACAACGGAGGCCCGGTGGACGGGACCGCGTTTCCGGCGCGCTTCGAGGTCGATTGGGTGCGCGTCTACCAAGAGCGCGCGGCGGGCGGGCGGCGCGCGACGGGGCGTTGAGGGGGGATCGCAGCTGTGTTTCGGACGCGGGCGACACGCCCGCGGCTACACGGCTATACGGATACGCGGTTGATCTCGCGGTGGCTTTGGGACGGGGCGCCGCCGCGAGAGCGCGGGGCGTGGCGTCAGGAGCCGATGCGCATGGCGTTGCTGGTGGCGGCGTCGGGCAGTTCGTAGACGCGGAGCTCGGTGGCGGGCGGCGCGGAACTGCGGGGCTGGTCGCGGTTGCGGGGAAGGGTTTCCCAGCGGAGCACCCAACGGCGGCCGTCGGCGCGGGAGGTGGCGGTCTGGACCTCCATGCCGGCGAAATCGGAGCGGGGTTTGGCGAGCGAATCGGGGAGCACGGGAGGCGGGGGCGGAAGCGCCTCGAGCGGGCGGAGCGTTTTGCCGTCGATCTTCCAGCGTCCTTCGCCGACGGAGCGGGTGGTGGCGAAGTCGACGCGCAGGTTGTTGTCGGGGAGGAGGACCGGGGCGCCGAGGATCACGTCGGCGTTGACGGAGCCGCCGCCGCCGAACTGCCAGCGGAAGTCCCAGTCGC
>CAMLNJ010000262.1 GCA_946481225.1 uncultured Verrucomicrobiota bacterium
TACCCGACCATCCCCACCGTCTACGCGCTCGACGACGCCGACGCCCAGTCCTTCTCGGTGCAGGTCAACCACTCCGCCGCCTCCACCCGCTGGCCCACCATCGCATCCAAGACCACCGAGTTCAACGGGCTCTTCCCCTCTGAATACACCGGCGACATCTACGCCGGCCGCCACGAGAACGGTTGGGTCGTCTACAACCCGTTCAAAACCGGCCAGACCGCGACGGGCTCCATCCCGTTCAAATACAACACCTGCACCGGCATGGATCTCACGCTCTCCCAATACACCGCGGGCGTGGTGAAGGAACACGCCAACCAAGTGACGTATTACCTGACCAACTACGACAACGTCCTCGATACCGGCCTCAAGACCGACACCATCGCTATCCGCGGCGCCTCCGCCGAGCCCACCTGGTCCTTCGCCGATCGCGGCAGCCACCAGGCCAGCGTGGTGACCAAGTCCTGGTCGGGCGGCGTCTTCACCCTCACCGTCCAGCACAACGGCCCGCTCGACATCACCGTCAACTGCTCCGGCACGGGCACCGGCCGCCTCACCGCCTACACCCCCGCCTCCATCGTCGCCCCCGCAAAGCCCTCCGCCTTCTCCGGCCCCCGCCAATACGAGGCCGAGTGCTTCGACTACCAAAACGTCGTCGGCTACACCAAAAACGGCGCCTCCGGCGACATCCGCAACTACACCGGCCAAGGCTATCTCCAGTTCGGCACCGTCGCCACCTCCGCCGTGCGCGACACCGTCACCGCGCCCGCCGCCGGCACCTACCGGCTCGAGACCCGCTACTCCACCGTCGGCGCGAACATCACCTCCGTCGATCTCTACGTGAACGGCGTCAAGGTCGCCACGCCCACCTTCGCGCAGACACCGACGCTCAGCGACTGGGCCGTCCTCAAGCAGTCCGTCACGCTCAAAGCCGGCGCCAACACCGTCGAGTATCGCGCCAACGCCACGCGCTCGACCGCGCTCTACTTCGACAACATCGTCGTCGTCCCGAGCTCCTTCGCCCTGGGCGTGACCATCCAGGAAAGCCAGGCCGGCTTCCTCGCCGTCGACGGCGCGATCGCCACCACCCAGTCGGGCTACACCGGCACCGGCTACGCCGACACCACCGACGCGGCCGGCGCCAGCATCCGCTGGAAGATCACCGCCCCCTTCGAGACCACCGCCGCCTTCACCTTCCGCTACGCCAGCACGGACGAGCGCACCGCCTCCCTCTCCATCAACGGCGTCACGGTCGTTCCCGGCGTCCGCTTCCCCTCCACCGGCTCCCTCACCAACTGGGAACTCGTCACCGTCCACGCCTCCGTCGCCACCGGGAACTCCCTGGTGCGGCTGCAAGCCGTATCCGCGGCCGGACTACCCAACATCGACTTCCTCGGCGTCGGCGGCGCCGAGACCTCCACCAGCATCGCGCCCGTCGCGGACTCCTATGTGCGCGACGGCGGCTCCGCCGGCGCCAACTTCGGCACCGCCACCCAGCTCGCGACCAAAAACGACGGCGTCACGAACTCGGGATTCAACCGCGTCACCTACCTCAAGTTCAACGTCAGCGGTCTCGCCAACGCGCAAAACGTCAAACTGAAGCTCGTGCCCTACCAGGTGGACGGCGCCGCCACGCTTTCCTACGAGAGCATCGTCGCCGACACCTGGACCGAGACCGGCCTCACGTGGACCAATCGCCCCACCGACGCCGCCACCTTCGTCAAGACCCGCGACGGCTACGCCGTGGGCCAGCAGATCGAGGTGGACATCACCGAGGCCGCGAAAGCCGAGGCCGCCGGCGACGGCACCCTCACGCTGCGTATCTCCAACCTCGGGGCAAACTTCGTGGGCTTCCACTCCCGCGAGGCGACCACCGCGGCGCTCCGCCCGACCCTCGAATACACCTTCGCCAACATCACCGCCGACACGAACCCGCTCGCGATGCAGCTGCGTTTTGACGAAGGCTCCGGCACCACCGCCGCGGACGCCTCCGGCGCCGGATGGACCGGCACGCTCAGCGGCACCACGACCTGGATGACCGGCGCCAACGCCCGCGTGGGCTCCGCCGCCCTGCGCCTCAGCGGCGGCGGCCACGTCGTCCTGCCCCCCGCCGTGGTGAGCAGCCTGAACGACTGCACCGTCGCCTTCTGGGTGAAGCTCGACTCGATCGGCACCTGGGCGCGCGTGTTCGACTTCAACAACGGCACCACCACCAGCAGCATGTATTTTGTGCCCAAAACGTCTGGTGGCCTGATCCGTTTCGGCCTCGGCGCGCAGAAGCTGGAAGCGCCCGCCAGCGTCAAGTTCACCACCGGTGCCTGGACCCACATCGCCATCGTCCGCTCCGGCAACACCGCGACGATGTATTTCAACGGCACGTTGGTCGCGACCAATACGGCCTTCACCAACAAACCCTCCGGCCTCGGCGCGACGCCCTACAACTACCTTGGCCGCTCCGCCTCCAGCGCCGATCCCAAACTCGCCGGCACGATCGACCAGTTCGCCATCTACCGCACCGCGCTCTCCGCGTCCGAGATCGCCGCCCTCGCGTCGCCCTGAGGTGGCGAGTGAATTTCAGAGGCTCGCGACCAAGGACGGCTATCGCGTTTCAAATAAAGTTGCAGCCGAAAGGTAGGGCGCGACCGCTGGGCGCGCCGCGTCGGAGTGGCGATTTTCACCCCTGTGAACTCGCGGCGGGCCCAGCGGTCCCGCCCTACCGCACGCTCCCGCAATGCGGCTACGAGTTTGTTTTTGAAATGCTCTAAACCTCGCCCTGCTCCACTCCCTGCGCGGGCGGCACCCACGTGCCGCCCGCGCTTTTTTCGGAAGTCGTCGCCGACCGCGAATCGCGGCATCCCCGCGTCTTCCCGTTCGGCTGCGCCCCTTGCCCGAAGCCACACCCCGGCTTCGGGCTTTTTGCTCTAGACCCGATCCCCTTTGGTTCAGAAGGTCCGACGCGAAATCCCCGCGCTCCGGTCAATGAAGAAGAACACCCCCTTTTGCATCGCCAACCCGCTTCGGCGACTTGTCGGCCACCTCATGCTTCCGCTCGCCGCCTTCGCCTGCGTCGAGGCTTCCGGCGCCACACCGGCATCCGACGAACAGGTCTACGACGCGCGTATTCGCGGCCGGGAAGTCCTCACTCCTCAAGCGCCGCTGTCGCCTCGTTTGACAGGCCCCTCCGTCTTCGGAGTGCGTCCAGGCAAGCCTCTTCGTTTTCACGTCTCCGCCACGGGAAAAAAACCTGTCGGATTTTCGGCGACCGGCCTCCCCGCGGGCGTGGAGATCGATCCGGCGACGGGATGGATCACCGGACGCGCACCGCGGCAAGCCGGCGATGTTCGCGTGGTGCTACAAGCGAAAAACACGGAGGGCGAGTCCGTCCGCGAGCTCACGATACGCATCGGCGACACCATCTGCCTGACTCCTCCGATGGGGTGGAACAGCTGGTATGTGCACTCCGAGGGGGTAAGCGAAGACGCCATTCGCGAAACCGCCGTCGCGATGAACGAGAAAGGCCTGACCGACCACGGTTGGACCTACCTCAACATCGACGACTGCTGGATGGGAGAGCGAGACCCCGAGACGAAGGCCATTCAACCGAACGACAAGTTCAGGGACATGAAGGCGCTCGTCGGATTCGTGAACTCGAAGGGTCTCATGCTGGGCCTCTATTCCACGCCTTGGATGTCCACCTACGCCGGTTACATCGGAGGCAGCGCGCCGAACGAAGCTGCGGATTACTCGGCGTTTTATCTTCCTCCGGCGGAACGTCAGAATCCCCATCAGCTCTTTGGCCGCTATCCCAACGGTATTCGCAAGGGCCTCGCCCGCATCGGAGACGTTTGGTTCGTGGATCGCGACGCCCGTCAGTTCGCCGAATGGGGCATCGACTACGTGAAATACGACTGGAAGGAATGGACGCTGAAAAAGTCGGACAAGGGGTGGGCGCCCGACCCGCAGAAATCCGAGCGCAAGACCGAGGCCTCCGGAATCGCCCGCCGCGTTTATGACGATTTCCGCGCCGTCGACCGCGACATCGTGATCAGCCTGTCGCCCGATCATGACGAGACCGAAGACCGGTTCATCCCCCGCTACGCGAACCTGTGGAGGCTCACGCCGGACATTCACGCGGAGTGGTCGCGCTTGCTGGCGCCTTTCGCGATGGAAAAGCGCCTGCAGCTCACGGGCCCGGGGCGCTACGGCGACCTCGACATGCTCCAGATCGGGCCGATGGGAAAACCCAACCGGGCCGAAACCGTATTCAAGCCGTCCCCACTCACCCCGGCCGAGCAATACTTCCAAGTCACGCTTTGGTGCGTCCTCACCCAGCCCTTGCTCCTCTCCTGCCACGTCCCGTCGATGGACGATTTCGACCTCGGGCTTGTGACAAACGACGAAGTGCTCGCGGTCAACCAGGACGCGCTTTGCAGCCAAGGGCGGCGCTTGGCGCACGAACCCGGTGCATGGGAGATCTGGGCAAAAGATCTGGCCGACGGGAGCAGAGCAGTCGCGTTTTTCAACCTCGGTGGCGAGGATCGTGTGCTTCGCATTTCACGCGAGCTGCTCGGACGTTCCGGCGCCGTTCGCGATCTATGGCGCCAGCGGGACCTCGGCACGGTGTCCGGGGAATTGTCCGTGTCGGTCAGCCCGCACGGCGCGGCCCTCCTTTCCGTGAAGCCGTAGCATCAACCGCGCGAGAGGCACGCCGGCGGTCCCGCCTTCCATCGACGCGCTCAGCTTGAAATCGAAAGTCGTGCGCCGCAGGTCGGCGTGCGGCAAACGTCCCAGCCTTTCCACTCCATATCCCATGAGTAACCCTGTCTGTTTGGTCCCGCGTTTTTTCTCCGCCCGCATGCGCCGGGCTTTTCTCGTTCCGGTTTTGCTCTGCCCCTTCGCAGCGGCCTCGCTTCAGGGCCAGGCGTCGCAGGAGATCACGCTGGACGGCGCGGCGCCGGGAAAACGCTTCGACGGCATCGGCCTCGTGAACGGAGGCGGCGCGACCTCGGTGCTGCTGCAGGCCACCGGCCAGGTCAGCCCGCGCCGGCTGACCCGGCCACCGGCGGGCAGCAGCGACGTGATGCCGGTGTGGTCGCCCGACGGGCGCGAGCTGGCCTTCGTCCGGCTCGGTCCGGACAAGGCCT
>CAMLNJ010000263.1 GCA_946481225.1 uncultured Verrucomicrobiota bacterium
TTGCCGCACCAGCTGACGACGAGGTAGCCGCCGTGGCGGTTGCTCAACGCGAGCAAGTTCGCGAAGTGGTTCATCCGGTCGGTCCAGCTGGTCGCGAGCGGGTTGGTGTCCCCGTAGCCCCAGAATTGCTCGCAGTAATTGAACCCGATCAAGTTCGGGAAGTCTCGGTAGAATTCCTCGTAAACCGAGAGATCGGAATCGGAAAACTGGCTGTAGGCTCCGCTGGAGGGCTGGATCATGGCCCACATCTGGTTCTGGGCGCAGACGCGCATCCAGGATTTGGCGACCTCGTAGCCGTATTCGGCGACCTTGTATTGGCCGGTCGCCTCGTCGTTGAAGATCGACAGCGAGATGTTCATCACCACGAAGGGGCGGATGTCGGCGGGGATGAGGTCGATGATCTTCTGCGGGTCGGCGTAGTTCCAGCTGTCGATGTGGATGAGCCACATCGGTTGCTGCGGGGAGATGGGCCGGCGCAGGGGTGTGGCGGCCTGGGCGACACCGGCGACTTGCGCAAGGAGGCCGAGCAAGAGCAGCCAGAGCGGGAGAAGTCGAAGGGGCGGGTGGGGTTTCATTTTGGGGGTGGGGTTTGGGGCGCGAGAGGCGAAAGAGGGGGAGCGGGCTCAGTTGGCCGCGGCCTGGAGGCGCGCGAACTTGCGGGTGGCGCCGTCGAGCGGGATGAGGACGATGATGGAATCGGGACCGGTGCCGTTTTCCTCCACGGTGACGGTCGCGCCGTTGGCTGCGCCGGAAGTCTCGCCGATGGGGTGGTCGCTCCAGGTGGCGAGGTCGGCGCTGCTTTGCACGGTGAGGCGCAGGGCGTTTCCGGCCCCGTCGGGGCGCGGGAAGGTGTAGCGGAGGTTGTCGCCGATGACGTCGGCGACGGGGAGGACCGAGCGGTCGTTTTCGAGGGGCTCGCCGCCGAGGGCATACTCCAGGAGGTTGGCCGCGCCGTCGCCGTCCGGATCGGCTTCGGCGCCGCTGACGGCGTCGTTGGCCTGGTCGATGGGCGCGAAGTTTTCGGCTTTCCAGTCGGCGTAGGTGAGCGCGGTCACGGTCAGCGTGCCGTCGACAAACGTGAACGTGTAGTTGGTCGCGCTCAGGGTGCCGAGGGCGGCGGTGATGGCGTAGTCGCCGGGCAGGCTCGCGGCATCGGCGACGGTGGCGAGGGCGGCGGCGCCGGAAAGGACCGACTCGGTCTCGCTGTTCACAAAGCCGGTGATCGTCGCGGTGAGGGCGGGGTTGGCCGCGCCATAGACACGGCTCTTTGGGTCGGCGGCGACCGTGAGTTGAACGGCGGTGACGTCGGCGGTCGTGGCGGGCTGGGCAAGGGTGTAGTTGCCCGCATCCGGGCCACCGAGGGAGAGGCCGGAGACGGTGACGGTCTTTTCGGCGCCGACGCTGGCGGTGTCGAAGGCGCCCGAAGCGGAGGTGGTGACCAGTGTCACGGTGTCGCCGCCGAAGATGCCGGAGAGCGCCGCGCCGCCGACGTTGAGGGATGCGCCGTTGCCGCCGTCGTAGGGTTTGTTGTTCGCGGTCACCCCCGTGACGGTGAGGGGGGCGGCGTGGATGGTGATCGTGAGCGGAGCGGAGGCCGCGTTGCCGGCCGCGTCGGCGGCGGTGAGAGCGGCGTTGAACGTGCCCGCCTGCGTCGGCGTGCCGGTGATCTCGCCCGAGCCCGAATTCACGCCGAGGCCGGGGGGAAGGCCGGACGCGCCGTAGGTCGTGGCAGAGCCCGACGCGGTGATCGTGTAGGAGAAGCCGGCGGTTCGATAAGTTCCCGAAGCGGTGGCGACGCCGGTGATGACCGGCGCGGTCTTGTCCATCGTGTAGGCTTGGCCGCCGAAGGGCAGAGAGGTGGAGACCGCCTGGCTGAGCCCGGTGGCGTTGGCCAAATCGAGCTGCAAGGTTCCGTCGCCAGGCCCCGTGGTGACGGGGATGGTCCAAGTGAGGCCTGAGTCGGCGGTGGCGGGGGTGCCGATGGACGTGCCGGAAGCCGCTGTGCCGGAAAGGGAAAAATGGGAGGCGGTGACGCCGGTGGTCGCGGCGCCGAAGGTCAGGGTCCAGTTGACGACGGACACGTTGCTCGGGGTGGAGTTTGCCCGGTTCAGGGAGACGACGGTGGTCGAGCCCGAGGACGACAGGGCGGCGATTTCGGAGGCGCTCAGGGGAATCTCGTAGATGCGGAAATCATCGATCGTGCCGCGGAGCGCGGGGTCGGCGCTGGAGGCGGATTTGCCGATGAAGTTGTTGGGCGTGTTGCCGAGGCCGGACGGGTTGTTGGTCATCGTCGCGGTCGTGGCGACCGGCGCGCCGTTGAGATACATCGTGGTCGTGTTTCTCGAGAGGGTGACGGCCACGTGTGTCCAGACGCCGGTGGTGAACTGGACGTTTGCGGGCGCTTCCAGATTCTGCCCGCTGAGGCCAAAGCGGATCACACCCCCCGCGGTGCGGGGCACGAAATACATGCTGCTGGTGGTGGCGCCGTTGTTGAAGTCGAAGACCCGGGCCCAAGTGTTGAGGGAGTCCAGCTTCACCCAGAAAGAGACGGTGCAGTCGTCGAGACCGCTCACGATGCCGGCGGGTAGCGTGACGTGGCCGCCGGCGAGTTTTAGGGCTCCGTCGATCTTGGCATCGCTTCCGGCGACCCAGGTGGACGCGTTCACGAGCGTGCCGTTTCGGTCGCGGCCGGAGGAATCCGCCGCGGTGGTTCCGGAGCCGTCGTCGAGACGAAGGTGCAAGGCGATCGGGCTCGAATCGGGCGTGATGGAGGAGACGGTGTATTCGAGGACGGGCCGGAGCGCGGGAGTGGCGGCTTCGCGGGAGTGGAAGCCGATGAAATTTCCTCCGGTGTTCGATATTCGCAGCGAGAGGGTGCCGTCGCCGGCGGCCTCGGCTTTCGCCGCTTCGGTGATATCCACCTCGATTTGCTGGCCCACGGCGTAGCCGGCGTAGGTGGTGACAAAGGTGCCGGCGGCGGTGGGGCGGTTGTTCCACGTCAGGCCGGTCTCGGTCCAAGTGTCGCTGGCGATGCCCTCGTAGGAAAGGGTGGCGGCACCATCCACCTGGAAGGGGACGAGCTTGAGTTTGACGTTTTGCGCGTCGGCGAGCCCGCCGACGTCGAATTTGAGGAAGGAGACGCGGTTGAAGCCAGAGTTCGAATTGGAGTCATACTTGGCCACGAGCTGGGCGCTTGTGCCGAAGTTGGTGTTCACGTTGGAATTTCCATCGCGCACGTAGGTGTCGGCGATCGGCGCGCGGCCGCCGTCGACCTCGGCGCCGCCGACGCCGAGGAAATCGATATTGGGTAGTCCATTCTCGGATACGGATTGCAGCCGCACCCCGGAGAGCCCGGCATCGACGGAGGCGTGGACGGTGACGAGCTTCCAGTTGGAGAGGGAGCCGGTGGAGGGGAGGAGAACGCCGGGGATGACATTGACGCCTTCGACGTAGAGGGCGGCGGTGCGGTCCTCGGTGCCGGCGTAGCGGAAAGTGAAGGCGGCGGTGGTCGCGAAGGGGGAATTGATTTTCCAACGGACGCTCGCGCCGGACGCGTCGTTCGTGTCGGCGTATCCGGCTCCGGTGTAGCCCGCCTCGGTGGCGGCGATCACGCCGTCGACCTGGAGGAAGCCGTCCTCGTTTTCCTGGATGACGGCGCCGTGGGTGAAGGCGGTCGGAGCGACGACGATGTTGTCGAAATGGACGATGGCCGAGCGGGCGGCGTTGGCGCGATACTCGAGGGTGTTGGCGCCGGCCCGGAGCGTGACGGATTGTGTGAGGACGGCCCAGTCGCCGAGGGTGGGTGTCTGCGCGAAGGTGGGCGTGGCGACCAAGGCGCCGTTCACGTAGAGGCTGATGGAGGTGATGTCCGTGCCGACGACGGAATAGCGGGTCTCGAGCCGATAGCCGCCGGCGGCGGGCACGGTGACGGTGTCGCGCACGGCGGAGGTGGCGAGGGTGCCGAACCGAAGGTAGCCTTGGCCGGTGTAGTTGCGGACGTCGCCGGTGTTGCCGGCCTTGGTGATGCCGTCGATGTTCTTGTAGTCGAAGCACTCGGCCTCGTATTGGAGCGGGCCGACGTAGGTGGGGGGCCGCGCGGGGGCGGCGACGGAGGCGGGGGTGTAGGCGGTGAGCCGGCCGGTGGCGGAGCCGGAGCAGTTGACGGTGATGTCGAGCGGGCCGTTGTGCTGGACGGTGAGGGTGAAGACGCCGCCCGACCAGGACTTGGTCACCACGCTGGCCTGGTGGCTGCCGCGATCGGCGAAGGACCAGGCGGGCTCGGCGGTGGCGCCGTGGATCGCGATGGTGTCGGTCTTGAGGCCGGTATCGAGGACGTTGTCGTAGTTGGTAAGGTAATACGTGACTTGGTCGGCGTATTCCTTCACCACGCCCGCGGTGTATTGGGAGAGCGTGAGCTCCATGCGGTCGCAGGTATTGTATTTGAACGGAACGGAGCCGTTGGCGGTCTGGCCGGTCTTGTAGGGGTTGTAGACCACCCAGCCATTCTCGTGGCGGCCGGCGTAGATGTCTCCGGTGTATTCCTGCGGGAAGAGGTCGTCGAACTCGGCGACCTTGTCGGCGATGGTGGGCCAGCGGGAGGCGGCGGCGGAGTGGTTGACCTGCACCGGGAAGGATTGGGCGTCGGCGTCGTCGAGCGCGAAGACGGTGGGGATGGTCGGATAGCGGCCGGTTTTTTTGAAAAAGGATTTGTTGTTCCTCAGGTTGCCGTCGCCGTCCATGCGGTAGAGCCCCTCGAAGAGCGTTTCGAGGGAGCTGTATTGGGCGTCTACGGTGCCGGAGCCGACGTTGTTGATGGCGACGACCTTGGTGCGGTCGATGACCTCGCGGCGGGAGGGGATGCGCACGGTGCCATCGAGCACCTTGCGGAAGAGGTCCACGCTGACGTTGTCGAACTGTGGATACGTTCCCCAGCGGCGCATGGCGTAGCCGTCGGTGGTGGAGCCGGCGCTGATTTCGCGGAAGCATTGCGTCCAGATGAGTTCGGGGCCGTCGAAGACGGTCTGGCCGGTGAGCATGACGTGTTCGAGGAAGGGGGCGCCCAGCGTGGCCATGGTGAAGTTCGCATGGGCGCCGGTGGAGTCGGTCCAGCCGGTGTCGTCGTAGCGCATGCCGTAGTTGC
>CAMLNJ010000264.1 GCA_946481225.1 uncultured Verrucomicrobiota bacterium
AAGGGACCTACGCCAAATTCGACGGCCTCGACCTCCTCCGCGCCACCGACCGCGAGATGCGCGGCATCCGCGGCAAACGCATCGGCATGATCTTCCAGGACCCGATGACCTCGCTGAATCCCTACCTTCGGATCAGCGACCAGCTCATCGAGCCCCTCCTCATCCACGAAAAAATCTCCCGCAAGGCGGCCCTCGATCGCGCCCTGCAAATGATGCAGGCCGTCGGCATCAACGACGCGGTCAACCGCCTCCACGCCCATCCTCACCAGTTCTCCGGCGGCATGCGCCAGCGCGTCATGATCGCCATGGCGCTCATCGCGCGCCCCGAGCTCCTCATCGCCGACGAGCCCACCACCGCCCTCGATGTCACCGTGCAGGCGCAGATCCTCGAGCTCATCAAAAAGCTCCAGAAGGAGATGGGCATGGCCGTCGTCTTCATCTCGCACGACCTCGGCGTCGTCTCCGGCCTCTGCGACCGCGTCATGGTCATGTATGCCGGCCGCATCGTCGAAACCGCCGACGTCCGCAGCCTCTTCAAAAACCCCCGCCACCCCTACACCCGCGCCCTCCAGCGCTCCATTCCCGCCCTCCAGCCCAAGGGCGCCGAACTCTATACCCTGCGCGGCCTCCCGCCCGATTTGTCCAAGCCCATCGCCGGCTGCCCCTTCGCCGAACGCTGCGAATTCGCCGCCGACAAATGCCGCGTCGGCCCCCCGCCCCCGCTTTTCGAATGCGCCCCCCGCCACGCCCACGCCTGGAAACGTGCCAAAGACGGGGAAATACCACAGCAGCAGAACGACAGAGGACAGAACGACAGAGCGTCCAAACCCTCCGCTTGATCCTCCCGATTCCGCCGCACTAACGCCGCCTCCTGTCGCTCTGTCCTCTGCCGCTCCATCGCTCTGTCGCTCCATCGCTCTGTCGTTCTGTCCTTCTGTCCTCTGTCGCTCTGTCCTTCTGTCGCTCCGTCCTTCTTTCCGATGCCGCCCGCCGCCCCCATCCTCGAACTCCGCGACGTCCGCACCCACTTCCCCGTCGAGCGCGGCCTGATCTTCAAAAAACACGTCGGCACCGTCAAAGCCGTCGACGGCGTCAACCTCACGCTCGGCCGCGGCGAAGTCCTCGGCCTCGTCGGAGAATCCGGCTGCGGCAAGTCCACCCTCGCCCGCACCATCATGGGCCTCCTCCCCGCCACCGGCGGCAGCGTCTGGCTCGAGGGCAAAAACATCACCGAATCCGCCGCCGAGGGCGACGCCCGCCGCGCCCTCCAGATGGTGTTCCAAGACCCCTTCGCCTCGCTCAACCCTCGCATCAACGTCGCCGAGGCCCTCGCCGAGCCGCTCCGCGTCCACCGCCTGCGCCCCGCCGCCGAGATCCCCGCGCGCGTCGCCGAGCTCGCCGCCCTCGTCGGCATCCCCGCGCGAAACCTCTCCAAATACCCGCACGAGTTCTCCGGCGGCCAGCGCCAGCGCATCGCCATCGCCCGCGCCCTCGCCCTCGAGCCGCGCATCATCGTCGCCGACGAGCCCGTCTCCGCCCTCGACGTCTCCATCCAGGCGCAGATCCTGAACCTCCTCGCCAAGCTCGTGCGCGAGCTCGGCCTCAGCCTCGTCTTCATCGCCCACGACCTCTCGGTCGTGAAACACCTCTCCGACCGCGTCGCCGTGATGTATCTCGGCAAGATCGTCGAGCTCGGCCGCGCCGAAGACGTGATCGAGCGCCCCCAGCACCCCTACACGCGCGCCCTCGTCAGCGCCGTCCCACGCCCCGATCCCGAAGGCGAACGCACCCGCCAGCGCATCGTCCTCGCCGGCGATCCGCCCAGCCCGCTCAACCCGCCCCAAGGCTGCCCCTTCCATCCCCGCTGCCCCCACGCGCTGGAAAAGTGCAAGGCGACAGTCCCTCCCCTCGCCCCCTTCGCCGGCCGCGACGCCGCCTGCATCCGCCTCGGCGAAATCTGAGCACCTGGGAACGCCGAGCCCCGGCTCGGCTACGCGCCGCTCCCCATCACCTCGGCTTCCGCGCGCCGACACCAACCACAGCTTATATAGCCGCAAGGTCGGCTCCTGTCTCCGCCCGGCCGCACACCCGTGTTGCCACCCCGCACGCGGACAAATAGCACCGCCTCCGTCCCATCCCCTCGTCTCGGCCCGCCCTTACGTCGCCCCGCTCGCCGAGCGTTCCCCCCGCCACCATGCCCCTCCGATCCACCTCCGTCTCCCGCCCTCGGCGGACTCCTTCCCTGCACGCCGTCCGCTCGTTTCTCGGGCTCCTGACCGGCCTCTGCGCCTTCGCCCTTCCCTTGCACGCCCAGACCACCTCGGCGGTGATCAACGAGATCAACTACGCCCCGGCCGGCGCCGACAACCCCGCCGAATTCATCGAGCTGCACAACCCCGGCGCCGCCCCCCTCGATCTCTCCGGCTGCAAATTCGACTCCGGCGTCGACTACGTTTTCCCCGCCGGCACCGTCCTCCCCGCCCACGGCTACCTCGTCGTCTCCGGCGATCCCGCCGCCTTCGCCGCCCGCTGGGGCTTCCCCCCCCTCGGTCCCTGGACCGGCAAACTTGGCAACGAGGGCGAACGCGTCCGCCTCCGCGACGCCGCCGACGTCACCCTCGACAGCGTGACCTACGGCTCCGGCTTCCCCTGGCCCACCGCCGCCCGCGGCGCCGGCTCCTCGATGGAACTCATCAACGCCTCCCTCGACAACGACCTCGGCGGCTCCTGGCGCTCCTCCGGCCAGCCCGTCGGCATCGCCGAGCCCCAGGTCTACGTGCCCGCCAACGACGTCGCCTGGCGCTACCGCAAGGGCACCAGCGAGGCGTCCTCCCCCGTCGGCGCCTGGCGCGAGCTCGGCTTTGTCGAGGACTCGTCGTGGCAGACCGGCCAGACCTCCGTCGGCTTCGGCGACGACGACGACCGCACGATCCTCTCCGACATGGCCGGCGCCTACTCCTCGCTCTACCTGCGCCGCGTCTTCACCATCCCCACCGGCGCCCGCCCGTCCGCGCTCAAACTCCGCGTCCGCGTCGACGACGGCTGCATCGTCTGGATCAACGGCCGCGAGGTCGCCCGCCCCTACGTCGACGCCGCCCTCTCTCCGGCCTACGATTCCCTCGCGCAAAACCACGAGGCCGACCTCGTCTCCTTCGAGGAATTCACGCTCTCCGGCGCCGACGCCTACCTCGTCGAGGGTGACAACGTCATCGCCGTCCAGGCCTTCAACTCCACCCTCGCCAGCAGCGATTTCACCATCGACGTCTCGCTCGAGGAATCGCGCCCCGTCGCCGCCTCCGCCTCCCCCACGCCCGGCGCCGTCAACTCCTGCGCCGCCGCCGGCGCCCCGCCCGCCGTCCGCCAGGTCGCCCACGCTCCGCTCGCTCCCCCGAGCGCCTCCCCCGTCACCATCACCGCCAAGGTCACCGACGCCGACGGCGTCGCCTCCGTCGCCTGCCTCTATCAACTCGTCTCGCCCGGCGCCTACATCCGCAAGACCGACGCCGCCTACGCCTCCGGCTGGACCTCCCTCGCCATGACCGACGACGGCACGAACGGCGACGCCCTCGCCGCCGACGGCATCTACACCGCCCTCATCCCCGCCTCGGCCAACACCCACCGCCGCCTCGTCCGCTACCGCATCCAAGCCACGGATACGACCGCCGCCTCGATCACCGTCCCCTACGCCGACGACGGCAGCCCCAACTTCGCCTACTTCGTCTACAGCGGCACCCCCTCCTGGTCCGGCGCCTTCACCCCCGGCGTCACCTCCGCCGTCTCCTATTCGCCCGCGCTCCAAGACTCGCTCCCCGCCTACCAGCTCGTGGCCAGCTCCACCGACG
Organism: uncultured Verrucomicrobiota bacterium; assembly: GCA_946481225.1. The sequence continues at coordinate 3,843 of CAMLNJ010000264.1, forward strand.
TCGCCAACAGCCAATACAACTCCTCCTACAACGGCCAGCGCTTCCCGGGCACCCTCGTCCACGAAGGCGTCGTCTACGACCACATCCTGTTCAACAACCGCGGCGAGGCCTCCACCTACGTCTCCGGCAAAAACAAGTGGCGCTTCCACTTCAACCGCGCCCGCGACCTTGCCGCCCGCGACAACTGGGGCCGCCCCTACGCCGAGACCTGGGACGAGCTCAACCTCAACGCCTGCGCCAGCCCCTGGGCCGCCGTCCACCGCGGCATGTCCGGCGTCGAGGAAGCCGTCTCCCTCCGTCTCTACGAGCTCCTCGGCATAGCGTCTCCAAGATCTCACTACCTCCACTTCCGCGTCGTGGACGACGCCGCCGAGACCGGCTCCACCCAGTTCCAGGGCGGCGACCCCGCCGGCGTCTCCGGCGACCTCTGGGGCCTCTACCTCGCGATCGAGCACCCCGACGGCTCCTTCCTCGACGAACGCGGCCTCGCCGACGGCAACGTCTACAAAATCGAGTCCAGCCTCGGCGACATGAAGCACCACGGCGACGGCCAGCCGGAGGACGGCTCCGACTGGAACGCCTTCCTCGCCTCCGCCAAGACCACCCAGACCGAGGCCTGGTGGCGCGCCAACATGGACCTCCCCGCCTACTACAGCTTCCACGCCGGCAACCGCATCCTCGGCAACATCGATCTCCGCTACGGCTTCAACCACTGCTTCTACCACGCCCCCGACGGCCGCTGGTCCGTCATCCCGTGGGACCTCGACATGATGTTCATCCCCAAAACCCACTGGAGCGGCCTCATCGACCAGCACAACTCCCTCTCCCTGCCCGTCCTCCAGATCGAGTTCAAAAACCGCGCCCGCGAACTCCTCGACCTCGTCTGCGAGGACGCCTCCTCCACCGGCGGCCAGATCGGCCAGCTCGTCGACGAATACGCGCAAATGGTGAAACCCGCCGGCGCCTCCCCCTCCTGGGCCGACCTCGACGCCGCCATGTGGAACCAAAACCCCCGCACCCCGAGCAACCCCTCGAACGCCCAGACCAACCACCGCGGCAACTTCTTCACCACCCCCTACGTCGACAGCCGCATCGGCGGCACCTGGACCCGCACCCTCGCCACCGCCGACTTCGCCGGCTCCATGAAGTATCTCGTCGACTACGCCACCAACACCTTCCCCGCCGGCTCCACCTGGGCCGTCAACAACGGCGACCAGCGCGGCTACGGCTATCGTTACCTGCTCCAGGAATCGACCGACGCCTCCGCCCCCGCGCGCCCCGCCGCGACCTACC
>CAMLNJ010000265.1 GCA_946481225.1 uncultured Verrucomicrobiota bacterium
AATCGATTCGCGCATCGGTCCAGGGTGACGCTCGCATAGAGCAGAGCGTTCGGCACCTGGTCGGCCAGAACCGGCACTATCTCCTCGAAAAGCATTTCATCCAACCACGGACCGATCTCCGGGTGCCCGATGCACTCGTCGACCGTTTTCACGCCGAAACGCGGCGCGTAGGCCGCGAGCGCGGCAAGCGCCGCGTCCATAATGCGGGCCTTGCGCAGACGAAACGGGCCCAAATCCTCCGTCAGCACCACGGAAGGGTGATCCCAAAAGGGCTCATTCCCGACCGTCTCCATCGCCCAGAAGGCGTAAGACTCCGTGCGAATCCGAGGCGGGCGCGGCCTGCGGCCGGGATTATCAAGCTCGACGCTCTCGACGACGCGGTCCGCCAGATTGTTCACCCATCGGACGCCGTCTCGCAGCCAGGCGCGAACCGTCGGCGCCACTTTCCAGCGCCGGGCAAGCGTGGCGATCGCGTCCCGCATCTTCTCGCCGTTCCGCTCGGCGGATCCGCAAGGCACGACCGTGACGTGCCGGCAACACCCCCCTTCGTAACGCGCCAGGAGAACCTCCAGCAGCATCGCCGCGAGGCCCCGCGGCGCCCGGCCGTCCGCGGGCCGCGTCGTCTGGCATCCGGCCAGGAGCCGCCCGGCGTCGCCCGCGTCCAATATTATCCAACGCAACTCCGGACGTCGCGCGAACGCGCAAACCTCCGGCCACTCCCGATCGGCGCGCAACACGCGCGAGATGGAGTCCACCCGTTCGATTTGCTCACGGGAACCCCTCTCGTCGCCGCCACAAATCGCCACCTCGAAAGCATCGCCCCGGGCGTCGCATGGATCGACGTCCTCCAAGCGGGAAACCTCCACCGCCCGCCCCGGAGCCACCACCCCGTCGCGATTCGACTGGGCCAAAATAAGGTCCGCGAATCCGCGAAGGAAAACGCCGCCGCCAAACTGGAGGACCGTTTCCTGCATACGCTTCTTAGCCTGCGAGGCCGCTCCTATTCCTTCGCCTTGCCGCGTCGCCGATCAAAGCCCCGGCGCAGCCGCCCCGGGCTTCGCCGGATCGCGACGAAGAGCCCGGCCGGAGGCCAAATTTTGCCCGGCGCTGGAAAAAAAAATGATGACGCGGAGGACCCAACGCGGACCAAAAGAACGCCTCGCACGTGACACGCAACGATCTCGCAGGGCTACCAAGTTAAGCGCTTTCGCATCGACTTCGCATTCACTTCACCCCGACACGGGAACCGGAATTTGCGCATCGCCGCCCGTGACCGGCTCCGGATCTTCTCCGCGCCTGACCCGCCAGCCGCGCCCACACGCGCGCCTCGTTGGCCTATTCCTGATTGCGAGGGTGGAAACGCGCGTGCTGCTCGACCAGCCGCTTTTCCTCCACCGCGGTATAGATCTGCGTAGTGGCCAGATTGGCGTGGCCGAGCATTTCTTGGATGGCGCGCAGGTCCGCGCCCCCTCCGAGAAGATGCGAAGCGAAGCTGTGCCGCAACTGGTGAGGCTTCACTCCCCGCGCGATGCCCGCCTTCTCGGCGTATTTTTGCACGATAAACCAGAGCGTCTTTCGCGAGAGCGCCCCGCCCCGCTCGCTGAGGAAGAGGGCGCTGCCGGTCTTGCTCCGCACAAAACGAGGCCGCCCCGCCGAAAGGTAGGCGCGCAACGCCTCGACCGCCTTGCCGCCCACCGGCACGACGCGCTCCTTCGAGCCTTTGCCGAAGACCCGAAGATAGCCGTTGTCCAGGTCGAGTTGCTGCAGGCTCAGCCCCGCCAGCTCCGAAACGCGCAGCCCCGAGGCGTAGAACAACTCCAGCAACGCCCGGTCGCGCAGCGCGAAGGCGTCCCCGCCCTGCGGCGCGGCGAGCAGCTTCGCGACCTCCGTGCCGCTCAGCATGCCGGGCACGCGGCGGACGCGCTTGGGCCCTTGCAACAGCGCCGTGAAATCGTCGGGGCGCACCGCCTCGCGCACCAGATGCCGCGCGAAACCGCGCAAGGCCGAAAGCTTCCGCGCCATGCTCGCCACCGCGACGCCGTCGCCACTAAGCGAATACAGCCAGTCCATCGCGTGGGCCGCCGTCACCTCGCGCCAGTCGCGCGCCCCTTTTTGCGCGGCGAGCCAGGCCGCGCACTGCCGCAGGTCGTTTTCGTAAGCCGAGACCGTGTGGTCCGAACGGCCGCGCTCCAAGGTAAGCACGTTGCCGAAATCCTCGATCGCCGCGCGCAGCGCCTCGGGCGGCCCCGGGGCCTCCGCGCCGTCGGCACTCGGAGCCGAGGCGCCGGCAACCGCCCGGTCCCGCTTCGCGGGCTTTCGACGGGGCTCGGTCTTGGACGCGGGAGCGGACTTCGCCATGCGGACACAAAAAACGCCCCGGAGCCCGGGGCGTCTAGGAAAACAATGAAGGGCGGCGCCCCGGCTCAGTAGCGGCGACGCGGCGCGGGCGACGGATTCGGGTTCTGCTCGCGCACACGGTAGGTGATGCGCGCCTTTTCGAGATCGTAGGGGCTCATCTCCATCTTCACGCGATCACCGGTGGAGATGCGGATGAAGTTCTTGCGCAGCTTGCCCGAGATATGCGCGAGCACCACATGGCCGTTGGCCAGAGCGACTTTGAACATCGTGCCGGGGAGCACCGTGACGATCCTGCCCTCCACTTCGATCGATTTGCCGTCGGATTTTTCGTCGGTAGCCATAATGGGCGGCTCAGCGGCCAAGGAGGGAAGATTGGGTCATGCGTGGGCGGAACGTAAAGGACACTTGTAAGCCGTATGCCCGCCCCCCTAGTCAAGGCTTTCCTCCCTCGCCGCCGAATGGTCCAGCCCGCGCCCACGCCTCCTCCCTGCCCTTTCGAGAAACGATTCCCTTCGCAACTCGTGCGCGACGACGTCTTCTTCATGTCGCTCGCCTACAACCAGGCGATCGACGCCTGGCGCCGCGACGAGGTGCCCATCGGTTGCGTGATCGAGCGCGACGGCGAGATCGTCGCCATGGCGCACAACACGGTCGAGGCCGCGCACGATCCCACCGCCCACGCCGAGATGCTCGCCATCACCCAGGCCGCCGCCGCCATCGGCGACTGGCGACTGGAGAACTGCACCCTCTACGTCACCAAGGAGCCCTGCCCCATGTGCAGCGGCGCCACCCTCATGTCGCGCCTCAAGCGCGTCTGCTACGCCGTGCCCGACCCCAAGATGGGATGCCTCGGTGGCGCGACCAACCTCAACGAACTCGCCCGCGTCAACCATCGCCTCGAACTCGCCGCCGGAGGCGTCCTCGAACCCGAATGCCGCGAACTGCTCCAGGCCTTCTTCCGCCTGAAACGCGCCGAGAACGACGCCGCTCCCCCGCCCGAAGCGCCGCCCCTGCCGCCGGCCGCCCCCGCGCGCTGAACTCCGCCAAGCCGCCCCGCCCCGTCCTTCGCGGCGCGAAGCGGAGCCCGTCCCTTTCATCGGCGAGCGGTTGACGCCGCCCAAACCATACGCACTTTCCGCAGCCTCCTTTTCCCCGACCCGATAAACCAACATTACCATGGCCTACGAACTCCCTAAGCTCGCCTACGCTTACGACGCCCTCGTCCCGCACATCGATGCGAAGACGATGGAGATCCACCACTCGAAGCACCACCAAGCCTACATCACCAACGTGAACAAGGCCCTCGCCGACGCCGGCGTCTCCGCCCCCGAGTGCGTGTGCGAACTGATCTCCGACCTGTCCAAGGTCCCCGAGTCCATCCGCGGCGCCGTGCGCAACAACGGCGGCGGCCACGCCAACCACGCCTTCTTCTGGAAGATCATCGGCCCCGGCAAGGGCGGCGCCCCCAAGGGCAAGCTCGCCGAGGCGATCAACGCCACCTTCGGCGGCTTCGACAAGTTCAAGGAGGAGTTCGCCAAGGCCGGCGCCACGCGCTTCGGGTCCGGCTGGGCCTGGCTCGTCGTCACCGCCGACAAGAAACTGGCCATCGGCTCCACCGCCAACCAAGACAGCCCTCTCATGGGCAAGGCCGTCGCCGGCATCGAGGGCGCCCCCGTCATCGGCCTCGATGTGTGGGAGCACGCCTACTACCTCAACTATCAGAACCGCCGCCCCGACTACATCGCCGCCTTCTGGAATGTCGTCGATTGGGACGCCGCCGAGAAAAACTACCTCGACGCCCTCGCCTGATCGCGCTCCGGCTTCGCCGCCGACGGCCCCCCCCTTCGCCCGCGTCCTCTCGACGCGGGCTTTTTTGCGTTCGCCCCCGGTCGTCCGGCCCGCCAAATCGCTCGTATGCGGTATTTCATCGGTAAAGACGGTCAACAACTCGGCCCCTTCGACGCGCAACAGGTCCGCGAACAGCTCGCCGCCGGCGCGATCGGCTACGACGACCTCGTCTGGCGCGACGGCATGGCCGCCTGGGCCCCGGTGCGCACCGAGTTTCCGCCGCTCGGCCCCACGAACGTCACCCCGCCCGGCGTCACCACCTCGGCCTACCCCGCGTCCTCCGCGCCAAACCCGTTCCTTCCGCCCGAGGCCGCCGACGAACCCGCGCTGGCCACCCGCGGACGCAGGCTCGGCGCCGCCGCCATCGACCACTTCCTCGTATTTCTGTGCCTTGTCCCGGGCTTGATTCGTTTCATCCCGCTCTTTCTCGAGTCGGCCGTCCAAAGCGCGCAGACCAACCAGCCCCCCGACGAGGCCGCCATCCAGCAGATGATCCTCTCCTCCTTCGGCCTCCTGATCGTGCCGGTCCTCGCCCTCGGGGTCCTGCAGGCGGTCCTGCTCAGCCTCCGCGGCCAGACCATCGGCAAGCTGCTCTGCAAGATCCGCATCGTGCGGACAAACGGGGAGCGCGCCGGCTTCGTTCATGCCTTTCTGCTGCGCTCCGTGCTGATGGGATTTGTCACGAGCGTCCCGGTCATCGGCGGTCTCATCGCCTTGATCGACCCGCTGCTCATCTTCCGCGAAGACCACCGCTGCCTGCACGATCTCCTCGCCGGCACCGCGGTCATCGGCGATTGAGAAAGCCCGGGCGCCTCGCATCGAGTCCGGATCGGCCGGTTCGGCGTCCTCGCGCACCGGCTTCTCGCCTAGGGTGTGTCTGGGAAAGAAGTCGGGCCAGCGTGAGAGGAGAAAGGGTGC
>CAMLNJ010000266.1 GCA_946481225.1 uncultured Verrucomicrobiota bacterium
TCGAGGTAGCGGTAGGTGAGGCGGAGGTCCTCGTTGACCTTGTCGCCGCCGGCATCGGTCAGCGGGAAGGGCGGCGTGTCGGAGATGTTATGAATCGTCAGGGCCGTGGCCGAGACCTCGATCGCGCCGGTGGGCAGGGAAGCGTTGGTGGTGCCTTCGGGGCGGGCGACGACCTTGCCGGTGATGGCGATGACGGACTCGGGCTTCGCGGTGGCGGCCTGCGCGGCGAGCTCGGCGTGATCCTGCGGGTCGAACTTCACCTGCGTGATGCCCTTCCGGTCGCGGAGGTCGATGAAGAGAATGCCGCCGTGGTCGCGAATGGAATCGACCCAGCCGACGAGCGAGACGGTGGCGCCGAGATCGGCGGCGGTGAGCTGGGCGCAGTGGTGCGTGTTCGTCATGGGCGAAGGGGATTCTGGAAAATTAGCCGGTCAGCAAAGCCGCCCGGCCGCCCGCCGGGCAACGAGATTTTGCCTCGGAGTGAATCACGCACCGCCCCTCCCAGACGCTCGCCGCAAGGCGGATGGCCGCCCCCGCCCCGACCGCAGGCGCTTGCCGGCCGCCCGACTGGAGGGCGACCAAGGCCACGGCCGCTGCCACAGCGGCGCCCGCGCAAACCGGCGAGTCGACAAGACGACGGCGCGTCCCTTGCCAATGTTCGTATTACGAACATTGCCCGGCCGGCGACGGCGAATCCTCGCGGCAAAAACCCAATTCGGCGCGCTCCTGCCAGCGGCCCTGCTCCGCGCTCCACAGCACATGCCAGCGCCGACGCGCGATCTCGTCGCTGCGCGCAAAACCCGCCGCCTTCGCCGCCGCGTCGTGCTCCGCTCGCGTGCCCGGCTGGTCGCAACCCCGGATGTGCCCAAATATCGCCATCTTCCCCTCGGCGGGGATCGCCGTCCACTCCGCCTCGATCCAACCGCAATACGCGTCCAGCCACGCCTCGCGCGTCTGCCCCTCCTCGCGCATCGAATCCAGGACCAGCAGGAGGCCGCCCGGCGCCAGCCGCCCCCTCGCCCTCCGAATCGCCTCCGCCCGGTCCCCGGCGCTCAAGTGATGTAGCGCAAACCCCGAGAAAATCAGGTCGGCCCGCCCGCCTGTTTCGTCCCGCAACGCCTCCATCAGGTCTCCCTCGACGAAACGCGTCTCCGCCGCGCCCAGAGCCGCGAAATTTTTCCGCGCATGCCCGAGCGCCACCGGCGAAAGATCGTGCCCCTCATAGCGCCCCACGCGCCGCGCCGCCAGCACCGGCGCGAGGTGCCGGCCGCTGCCGCAGCCAAGCTCCAGCACGGAGATTTCCCGCGCCCCGAAACGCGTGTCCAACACCCGCGCCACCTCGGCGTAAAGCTCGCGGTGAAACATGTAATCGAGGTCGAGCACCCGGTCGTAGACCGACCACAAATCGAAAAAGCCCCTGACCTCGCCGGCGTGTTCCATGCCGCTTGTTGCCGCAATCGCCGCCGAAAGGAAATCACGGAAGCGCATCCGGTCTCGATGCTTGCCGCCTCGCGTCGCGCCGAATAGCTCTCCGTCGCCATGCAACCCCCGCAACTCGCCCTCCTCGCCTCCGCCGCCCTCGCCCTCGCCGCGCCCGCCTTCGCCCAATCGACCGTCATCGCCGCGACGTCCGATTCCGGCCTGCTCGGCAAACGCTACGTCGAGGCCTCCACCCTCCTCCTCGATTACAACAACACCTCCGACAACGGCTACGCCGTCGGCACCGCGATCAACCTCCCCGTCGCCACCCACCTCGATCTCGGCGCATCCTTCGAGCACGACTGGCTTGAGGGCGACCGCGACGAAAACTTCCAGGATCTCGGCGTCTCCCTCACCGCCTACACGCAGCATGGCTCCTGCCGCCCCTTCGTCCGCGCCGAACTCGGCTACGAATGGTGGCACGTATCCGACGATCCCTTCTACCAGATCGACGTCGGTTCCGAGTGCCTGCTGAGCGACCGCCTCTCCGTCTCCGCCGAGCTCTCGTGGAGCGAATTCCTCGCCGAAGACTGGAACGGCGGCTACTTCGCCGGCGCCGTCCGCGGCAACTACTGGCTAAACTCCGACCTCGCCCTCTACACCAATGTCTCCGCCATCGAGGGCGGCCACTGGGCCTACGCCGTCGGCGCGGTCTTCGCGTTCTGACGCATTTCCAGTAGAACTGTAGCCGCGCCCGTGTCGGGCGCGTCGCGCGATACGTGGCGCACGGCCGACACGGCCGATTGGCCGCCCATCGACGCCTTCCAGCCGCGGCCCGCAAGGCCGCGGCTTCTTTCTCCAAAACGGCGCCCCTTGGGCCGCCGCATCAATGGTCTGCTCCGCCGTCTTCCGGCCTCCGTCGCTCCCCGCCCGCCGCCGCCGCTTCACTTATGGTCCCACGGAAAACTCACCGCCACACGCGGCGCCTTCCAGACCTCGAAGACCTCGAACATTTTCCCGGGATTCAAAATCCCCTTCGGATCGAGCGCGTCCTTCACCGCCTTCATCGCCTTCACCTGCGCCGGCGAGTGCTGCATCCGCAAAAACGGCGTCTTCGCCAGCCCGATGCCGTGCTCGCCCGAGATCGCTCCGCCGAGCGCCACGACCTTCCTCATCAGCGCCAGCACCGCCTTCTCCGCCGCGCGACACTCCTTCGGCGCCGCCTTGTGATACATGATGTTCACGTGAAGGTTTCCGTCCGCCAGATGCCCGAAGGTCGGGATCGCCAGGCCGGACTTCGCGCGTAGTTGCTCCAGCCATACGGCGAACTCCTCATAGGCGCCGAGCGGCACCGTGATGTCCTCGTTCAGCTTCGCGTCGCCCATCTGGAACATCGCGCCCGAGCACTTCCGGCGCACCGCCCAAAGCGTCTCCGCCTCCTCGCGCGTCTTCGCTTCGCGATGCCCGACCGCGTTCGCCTTCGCCCAGGCCAGCACCGCCTGCTTCGCATCCGCCAGCTCCGCCTCCGAGCCCGCGAGTTCGAGCAAAATCACCGGCCGCCCGGGCTGCCCCGGGAAGATCGTCGTCTTCATCGCCTGCTCGGCGCACTGCACCGAATAGCGGTCGAGAAACTCGCAGATCGCCGGCTGCACCCGCGCACCGAACAAGGCCCGCGCCGCCTTGAACGCGCCAACCTCGTCCGCGAAACTCGTGAGCAAGGTCCACCGCGCCGCCGGCGCCGGGATCAGCCGCAGCACCGCGTCCGTCACCACGCCGAGCATGCCTTCGCTGCCGATCCACAGGTCTCGCAGGTTGAACCCCGCCGCGAACTTCCGCGTCGCCGTGCCCCACTCCACGAATTCGCCTGTCGGCAGATAGCCCTTCAGCGCCACGACGAAGTCGCGCGTCACGCCATACTTGCCGCCATGCATGCCGCCCGCGTTGCACGCCACGTTGCCGCCGATGGTGGAGTATTCCTTCGACGACGGATCGGGCGGATAAAACCAGCCCGCCGCCGCCGCCGCGCGCTGCACGTCGCCCACCTTCGCGCCCGCCTGCACGTGCGCCAGACCCGCCTCGGCATCGACCACGATCTTGTCGAGCCCGAGGAGATCCAGCACCCAGCCGCCCTGGATCGGCACCGCCGAGCCCATCAGCGTGGTGCCGCGCCCGCGCGGCGTCACCGGAATGCCGTGCTTGTTCGCCAGCTCCAGCACCGCACCGATCTGCTCGCGCTTGGTCGGGCGGATCACCGCCGCCGGCCGCACAGAGATCCGGCTCGAGTCATACGAAGCCGCCTCCAACGCGGCCTCGTGGGTGAGAACGACCTTCGCGCCGAGCTTGCGGCGCAAAACTTCCGTGGCCGAGGCCAACACACGGGCGGAAACCTTCTTCGACATGGGAGGATCACCATCAACCCATCCCCCCGCTCCGCGCAACGTCTCCCTCCCAAAAACTCGCGGCTATTAGCCGCCCGTCGGCCTCCTTAGCCGCGGCCCTCAAGGCCGCGGCATCATCATCTCAAGAAGCCGCCATGGGCAGGCTTCCTTGGCGGTTAACCCGGTTTATAGTTTCATCCTCACCCCGTGGCGTCGCCCCAGCCCGCCCGCAGTTCGCGCACCTGCCGGTCGATCTCCGCCTGCGGCCGTCCGAGTTCGCCGAGCAGCGCACGAGTCAACCCCGTCGCCGCCCCCGCCTCGTCGCAGCACACCACCGCGGCGCCCGCCGCGCGCAGCGAGTCGTGCTCCGCGAGGTATCGCGCCCGCGTGATGATCCGCAGCTCGGAGTTCAGCTCGTGCGCCGCGCGGATCACGCCCATGCGCACCATCGGATCGGGCACCGTGATGATCAGGCTCCGCGCCTTGCGCAGGCCCGCCTGCTCGAGCAGATCGCGCCGCGTCGCGTCGCCGTAGAGCGCACGGCGCCCCTGCTTCGTCAGCTCCGAGACCGTGTCGACGTTCATCTCGATGATGAGCGGCTTCACGCCCGAGGTTTCCAGCAACTCCGTCACCGTGCGCCCCACCGGACCGTAGCCGATCACCACCGTGTCGAGATCCGCCTCCGCATGCGCCGCGTCCGCCGCGTTCAAGGCCGTGCCATGCGCCGCCAGACGAGCGGCGAAAAAAAGTTTCCACCACGCGCTCCGCTCGATCGCCGGCTCCAGCGCGAGCAGGCCTTTGAAGAGAAACGGATTCACGCTTATCGAGACGATCGCCGCCGCCACCAGCACCGCGTGCCCCTCGCCCGGCATGAGCTTCAAGCCCTTGGCCGCCTCGGCCAGGATGAACGAGAACTCGCCGATCTGCGCGAGGCCGCCCGCGACCGTCAGCGCCGTTTTCAAGGTATGCCGGCAGACGAGCACGATCACGAACGCGATCAGCGGCTTCGCCACCAGCACGACGCCGATCACGCCGACGGTGAGCAGAGGCTCCGCAAGGATGACCTTGTAATCGAAGAGCATGCCGACCGAGACGAAGAACAGCACCGCGAACGCGTCGCGCAGCGGCAGCATCTCCGCGCCCGCCTGATGGCTGAACTTCGACTGCCCCACCAGCATGCCGGCGAGGAACGCGCCCAACGCCATCGAAGCGCCGAAGACCTTGTAGGCCGCCGTCGCCACCGCGATCGACATCACCAGCACCGTGAGCGTGAACAGCTCCGGCGAACGCAG
>CAMLNJ010000267.1 GCA_946481225.1 uncultured Verrucomicrobiota bacterium
GATACGGCCGAGGCGCGCGAAGGTAGGCGCGGCCATGTAGAAGGCGTCGATCCACCACCAGTCGTCGGTTGAGGTGGCGGGGTTGGCGACGAGCAGGTCGATGCGGCTCTTGATCGAGGCCTTGCGGACGGGTTGCGGGTCTAGCTCGTAGAGATCGAGGTAGGGTTGCCCGCAGGTCTGCGAGTCGGCGTCGGCGCCTCCTCCGGCCTCGGGGCCGACGGTCCAGGAGTTGGCCTCGGCCCAGCGCAGGGCGTAAGCCAGGTCCGGCGCGAGGCCCAGGTATCGCCAGGCCCGGGTGTTGCCACCGTGGTAGGCGCCTTGGTTCCAGACGGCGCTGCCGAGCGAGAAATGGGTTTGGTAATAGCCGTTGGCGCGCCGCATCGCCTCTTCGATCGCACGGCGGCGCTCTAGGTCGGCGGATTGCCCGAAGGCCGCCACATGGCCCAGCAAGACCAGTGAGGCGAGGGGGCGCAACGCGGTCCGGAGGGGGGAGATGCTAGACGCTGTTTTCAAAATAAACCGACGCTTTGCTCATGCCCTACGGGTGAAGCGGAGACCAAGCTGGGCCTGCGTTGGCCGAGCTTGGTTTCCACCTCACGAAGCATCGGTTCATTTTGAAGACAGCGGCTAGCGGACGGATTCGGCGGAGAGGCGGAAGAACACGCGCGGCGGCGGGGCGTCGGCGGGAATGGTCACCCGCGCCGTGCCCGACGTTTGCGGTAGCTCGAGCGAGTAGCCGTCGAGGGCGGTGGAGGGCAGGTTGGCGGGGCGGATGACCGCGACCGGTTGCCAGGCCGAGAAGTCCTCGGACCTCTGAATCGTGAGCTCTGCGTCGGGGCGGGCCGGGTCGAAGGGGAATTCGAAGGCGGTGCCGTCGAAGTTCACGCGAGGCGCCGAGGCGGGATCGGCCGGCGCGCCGGAGAGGGCGTATTCGAGGAGGTTTGGCACTCCGTCCGCGTCCGGGTCGTCCTCGGCGGCGACCTGGGCGCCGAGCGGGTGGCCGGCGGCCCAGCTCGCGTAGCTTGTGGCGGGCGCGCCGAGGCGGCCGAGCACCTGGGTGGAGAAGCTGGTGTAGCTGGAGTAGGAGCCGTTGAACCAGAGGAGGCATTCGGTCCGGCCGTGGTGCTCGGGCACGATGGGGCGGAGGTTGTCCGACGCGGAATTCTGGGTGATCGGCGTCCAGGTGAACGTGAGGCCGCCGTCGGCGGTGAAGCCTCGCCAGATCTCGTAGCGGGCGTTGGCGGCGAGCGGGACGTTGTTGACGTCGCCTAGGGCGAAGGGGCTGGCGGCGTTGGTCGAGATGTAGACGACGCGGGGGTCCTCGGGGTCGAGGCACATGCCGCCGCCGTAGTCGGACTCGTTCGAGTAGATTCCGCGGCCGGCTTGGGCGATGAATCGTTTTTGCCAGGCGGTGCCGGTCCAGCGGGCGTAATAATAGTAGATGCGAGAGGCCGACCAGCCGCTGCCGTCGGTGCCGACCTGGGCCTGGAAGACGCAAACGGGCAGGCTGTCGCGGTCGTAGTGGATGTCCCAGGTCCAGCCGCGGGCGGCGGGGACGTAGTCGTCGGGGCCTTGGCCGGGGCCCCAGGGGGCGGCGGAGTATTGGTAGATCACGGAGCCGCGCTCGCCGGCGTCGTGGTCGAGGGGGATGTTCGCGAGGGAGTCGACGAAGGTGCCGTCGGTCTTGTAGAAGGCTTCGGCGCGGTAGGTGAGGTGGTAGACGGAGTTGTCGACATCGCGGGGGTGGCCGTCGGTGTAGATGAAGTCGATGCGGTCGACGCCGTTGGAGACATAGCGGGGGTAGGGGCGGGTGCTGCCGCCGCCGGTGCCGACGAGCTGGCGGGAGGCGCCCCAGGTGGCGCCGCCGTCGGTGGAGACGGTGAGCGTAGGGTTAAAGTTGATACAGCGGTGGAAATTGTAGATCGTGTTCGATTCGCCTGAGAGGCGGTAGGTGTTGGCGTAGGTGTTGGCGGCGGGGGTGGGGCGGACGATCTCGGGGCCCCAGTCGGCGCTCGACGCGGGGCGGGCGACGAGCGAGGTGCGCTGGTAAAACTGGTTTCCGGAGATGTGCTTCGAGTAGAGGGCGAGGATGCGTCCGTCGGGGAGGACGGTGAGCGAGGGGTTGTTGTGGTCGTCGCGCTGCTGGGACGTCGCGGTGCTGATGATGGCGTGGTAGGATTTGCCGTCGGCGAGGTCGTGGCGGGTGACGCCGTAGCGGCCGTCGGCGAGGACGTAGCCGGAGAAGATCGAGCCTTGGTGGACGATGGCGCGTTCGTCGTTGAACCAGGTCCAGGCTCCGTCGGGGGCGATCTGGACGGCGTCGCCGGGGAGAGGCGGGGGCGTGTAGGGGGCCGCGAGGTGGAAGCCTTCGAGCCAGCTGCGCGTGGACCAGTTGGTGGCGGTGCCGTCGCCGTCGTCGGCGTAGAGTTGGAGCGTGCCGTCGCCGTCGGCGACGGCGTTGGCGACGAAGCCGAGGTATTGGTTGCGGTTGGAGCCGCTTTCGGAGCTCAGCCCGTAGGACGTGACGCGGCCGGCGGGCGAGGTGGGGGTAAAGAGTTCGAGCGAGTCGGCCGCCAAGCCCGCTTTTACCCGCCAGGATTCGGAGGCGACGGAGAGGAAGGCGACATACACGCCGTAGGTCTGGCCCGGGACGAGGCTGGTGACGGTGGTGCGGAGCGTGGCGGCGTCGCCGACGCCGCCATTGGCATCCTTTTCAAAGATCTCGCGATTACCGCCGGCGTTGAAGCCGAGGCCGGTCCGCCGGCGCCAGAGCGCGCCGGAGGTGAAGCCGGCGTCGGTGGCGCTGTCGGTGTAGAAGGGCGAGGGCGTGCCGGCCGCCGGGGCGGTGTTGGTGGCGTCGATGTCGACGAACACCCCGGGGGGCAGATCGGCCGCCTCCGCCACGGCTGCGCCGAAGAGCGGAACGAGAAGGAGCAGACGGAGGGCGGAGGCGGGGGATGGCATGGCTTAGCGGCGGACGGGGTGACGCAGTTGCGGGCGCTGGGCGGAGAGGTCGGGCTGCGGAGCCGGGCTGGTTGCGGTCGCGGAGACGGTGGCTCCGGTCGCGGGTTTGGCCGCCGATGTCGCCGGGGGCGTGGAGGGTTGCAGGGGCTCGCCCAAGCGCCCGACGACCCGGGCGTTGTAGTTCGTGTAGGAGCGGTAGTTTCCGTAGAACCACAGGACGCATTCGGTGCGACCGTGATTCTCCGGGACGATCGGGCGCAGGTTGTCGGCCTCGGAGTCGACCGTGAGCTGGGTCCAGGTGAATGTGAGGCCGCCGTCGGCGGTGAAGCCGCGCCAGAGTTCGTAACGGCTGTGGGCGCGCAAGGGGACGTCTGTCGTCTCCGACAGCTTGAAGGGCTCGGCGGCGTTTGAGGAGATGTAGACGACGCGCGGGTCTTGCGGGTCGATGGCCATGCCGCCGGCGTAGTCGTCCTCCGCGCCGTAGAGCGGGCGACCGGCGTGGGCGATGAAGCGTTTCTGCCAGGCGGTGCCGGTCCAGCGGGCGTAGTAGTAGTAGATGCGGTCGTTGCTCCATCCCAGGTTGTCGCGTTGAACCTGGAAGGCCACGACCGGGCGGCCTTCGTTGTCGTATTGAATGTCCCAGTTCCAGGCTCGGCCGGCCGGGATCCAATCGTCGGGTCCTTGGCCGGGGCCCCAGGCGACATCCTGATACTGGTAGATCGTGGAGCCGCGCTCGCCGGCGTCGTGGTCGAGCGGGATACCGGCGAGGGGCTTGATCACCGAACCATCGCTACGGCGCAGGGCGCCGTCCGCATAGTAGAGGTGGTAAAGGGAGTTGTCGACGTCGCGCGGATGTCCGTCGGTGTAGGTGAGGTCGATGCGCTTGTCGTGGTCGGAGGTCAGGCGGATATAAGGGCGCGTGCCGCCGGAGCCGCTGCCGATGAACTGGCGGGACGGGAGCCAGCTTTGGCCTAGGTCCTCGGAGATCGTGAGCGTAGGGTTAAAGTTGATACAACGATGGAAGTTGTAGATGCGGTTGCCTTCGTCGGCCAGGAGGTGGGTGTTGGCGTAGGTGGTCGGGCCGGGCGTCTTGCGGATGATCTCCGGCCCCCAATCGGCGTCGGAGGCGGGGCGTGGGACGAGGGAGGTGCGCTGGTAGAACTGGTTTCCGGCGATGTGTTTTGAGTAAAGCGCGAGGATGCGTCCGTCGGGGAGGACGGTGAGGGACGGGTTGTTGTGGTCGTCCCGCTGCTGGGAGACGGGGGTGCTGATGATGGAGTGGTAGGATTTGCCGTCGGCGAAGTCGTGGCGGGTGACGCCGTAGCGACCGTCGGCGAGGACGTAGCCGGAGAAGAGCGAACCTTGATGGACGATGGCGCGTTCGTCGTTGAACCAGGTCCAGGCGCCGTCGGGCGCGATCGAGACCGCGCCGGCCGGCGCGACGGCGGCAGGGACGGACGCGGACGCAGGGACGGACGCGGGGGATTCGGGCGCCTTGGCCGCGGGTGCGGCCGGCGCGGCGGACCCGGCGCGGGGGGCGGCAAGGAGGAATCCTTCCAACCAGGAACGCGTGGTCCAGCCCGGCGAAGCGCCGTCGCCATCATCCGAATACAATCGCAGCGTGCCGTCCGCGGAGACGGTGGCGTTCCCGAGGAAGCCGAGATACTGGTTTCGGTTGGAGCCGGGTTCGCCGCTCAAGCCGAGGTCGGTGACGAGTCCGGCGGGCTGGCTGCGGTCGAAAAGCGCGAGTTTGTCGGGGGCGAGACCGGCCCGGACCTGCCAGGACTCGCGCGGGCTGGAGAGGAAGGCGACATACACGCCATGCTGCGAGCCAGGGGCGAGGCCGTTGGCGGTCGTAACGAGGCTCAGGGCGTCGCCGACGCCGCCGTTGGCGTCTTTCTCGAAGATCTCGCGGTGGCCGGCGGCCTTGAAGCCGAAGCCCGCGCGTTTGCGCCAGAGGGGGCCCCGGGTGAAGCCGGGATCGGCGGGGTCCTCGGTGAAGAAGGGGCCGGGCGAGCCGTCCGCGCGGGCGGTGTTGGTGGCGTCGATGTCGATGAAGATGCCGGCCGGGAGTTCGGCGGCGCGGGCCGCGAGGGCGAGCGCCAGGCA
>CAMLNJ010000268.1 GCA_946481225.1 uncultured Verrucomicrobiota bacterium
GAATGTATTTCAAGGAGGCGCTGGTGAAGGTCGAGGTCGGCCTCGGCGTCGGCAAACAGCTCCACGACAAACGCGACGACTTGAAGAAGCGCGTGGTCACGATGGAGATGAAGCAGGCCCTGAAGCAGGCCAACCGTCGTTGAGTTTCCCTTCCGCCTCTCCCGCCCCTCATCCCGCTTTTCCACTCGCATGAGCCGCCCGAGCCCCGCCGCCGCCCAACCGCAACAAGTCGTCGTCCGCGTGCCGGGCAGCACCTCCAACTGCGGGGCCGGCTTCGATTCCCTCGGCCTCGCGCTCACGGTCTACAATCGCGTCACGCTGAAGCGCCTCGGCGCCTCGCCGGGCGGCGGCGACGCCTGGGTGGCGCGCCCGGAGCGCGAGAGCGACGGCCGCGCGAAGGACATGGTGCTCTCCGCCGCGAAGGCCTTCGGCACGCTGGCGCGAGTCGGCGGTTTCGCGTTTTCGTATCGGATCGAGGGCGAGGTGCCGCCGGCGCGCGGGCTCGGCTCGTCGATCACGGTCATCGGCGGCGTGCTCGCCGGGCTCAACGTCCTCGTCGGGGGGCCGCTCACCCGCGAGCAGCTGGTGGCGGTCGCCTCGCACCTCGAGGGGCACCCGGACAACGCCGCGGCCGGTCTGCTCGGTGGCTTCTGCGTGGCGCGCTGCTCGCCGGACAAGAACGACTACCTCGGGACCGTTCGTATCACTTTGCCCAATACGCTGCGTTTCGTGGTGGTCTCGCCTTCGGTGGAGCTGCTCACGAAGGAATCGCGCGGCGTGCTGCCGGCCACGCTGCCGTATTTCGACGCGGTGAAGAGCATCAACAGCGCCGCCTACCTGGTGGCGGTCCTCGCCACCGGCGACTACGCGCGGCTGCGCGACGCGGTGGGCGATTTCATGCACGAGCCCTACCGCCTGCCCAAGATCAAGGGCGGTCGCGACGCGATCGCCGCCGGAGTGGCGGCCGGCGCCTACACGGGCTGGCTGAGCGGCAGCGGTTCGAGCGTGCTTTGCGTGGCCGAGGCCGCCGCGGCGGCGAAGGTCGGCGAGGCGATGGCGGCGGCCTTCGCCGCGGCCGGCGTGCCGAGCGAGGTGCGCGACCTTGCTGCGGACAACGTGGGCTATGTGGTTGAGGGATAAGGCGATTTTAACCGCGGATTACGCGGGTGGGCGCGGATAAGAAGAGAATTTTCTCAGGAGTATCCGCGTTAATCTGCGTAATCCGCGGTCAAAAAATTCCGGAGCCATGCTTCACGTCGTCCTGTTTCAGCCGCAGATCCCGCAGAACACGGGCAACATCGGGCGCATGTGCGCGATCACGCGCTCGCGGCTGCACCTCATCCATCCGCTCGGCTACAAGATCACCGACGCGGCGCTGCGGCGCGCGGGCATGGACTATTGGTTCTCGCTCGACGTGCATCAGCACGCGGATTGGGCGGCGTTCAAGGCGAGCGAGCACGCGCCGAAGCGGATGTGGCTGATCGAGACCGGGCCGAAGCGCACGATCTGGGACGCGAAGTTCGAGGACGGCGACGGGCTGGTTTTCGGCAACGAGGGCAACGGTTCGCCGGCCTGGCTCTACGAGGAATTCGGGGAGGCGCGAAGCCTCACGATTCCGCAGGCGAACACCGAGCTGCGTTCGCTTAATCTGAGCACCGCGGCGGGGGTGGCCTGCTACGAGGCGCTGCGGCAGATCGGAATGCCGGCGTGAGGTGTGGCCACGCCCGTCCTCGGGCGTGAGGGTCGGTGCGAACGTGACTCAGTGGACACGCCCGGGGACGGGCGTGGCTACACGGCGGCGGGTGCGGACCGGCGTCCGGCGACGTAGTCCTCGAGTTCGCGCACCGCGTTTTCCGGGGCGTTTTCGGCGCGGAGTTCGCGGCCGACCTCGGCGGCTCGGCGGATGCGCGCGGGGTCGTCGAGCAGGCGGTCGAGCGCGAGATGGAGTTGCTCGGGCCAGACGGCTTTTTTCAGACGGAAACCGCAGCCGAAGCGTTCCACTTCCTGGCCGAAAAAATTCTGGTCGCCGATGTGCGGGACGACGATTTGAGGCACGCCGGCGTGGAGCGCGCTCGCCGTCGTGCCGGCGCCGCCGTGGTGGATGATGGCGGAGGCGTGTCGGAAGAGCTGATCGTGCGAGACCTTTCCGAGGATCTTGATGTGATCGGCGTCGCCGAATTGCGGGAACTGCGCCCAGCCGCGCTGGACGATGATTTTCCGGTCGCGCGGCCAGGCGCGGACGAAGCGCTCCATCCAGCCGCCGGAGTTTTCGTAGACCATGCTGCCGAAGGTGAGCACCGGCACTTTGCCGCCGGGGACGTCGGCGGTGAAGGCGCGCAGCTCGTCGTCGAGCGCGGGGTTTTCCGCCGCCTGCCAGCGGAGGTAGCCGACGTAGCGGAACCGCTCGTCGATCTCGGCGCCGGGGATGCGGAAGTATTTTTCCGGCACCGTGACGAGGACGCGGTCGGCTGGCTTGGAGAAAAAGTTGCGGACTTTCGGAAGACCGGCGGCACGGAGCGCGTCGGCGATGGAGGTGTTGATCGTGCGGTCGACGATCGCGTTGGCGGTCTTCCAAAGCCAGCGGTTCCAGGCGCGGCGGGTCGCGCGACCGAGCCAACGCGGGGCGGGGATGTTCTCCGGGGGAAAATCAGGCGAGGGGATGACGTGCGGCGCGAAAGCCAGCGTGGCGAAGGGCACGCCGTGGCGGTCGGCGATGCCCTTGTTCATCGGAAAGAGGTAGCTGGAGACGAGCAGGTCGGTGCCGGGCATGATCGCGTCCATGCGCGCGATCATCTCCGGGATGTAGGCCTTGGCTCCGACATAGATCTCGCGGAGCTGGTAGACGGGGTTTCGGATCTTGTTCAGGCGTCCCATCCAGTAGGCGAGGTCGGGCTGCTCCCAGTTTGGGCAGAGCGGGTAGAACTCGACGCCGGCCGCCTCGACCTCCGCTTGGTAGTGCGGAATGGTGGCGAACTTCACCTCGTGGCCGCGGTGCTTGAGCGCGACGGCGAGGGCGATGACGGGGTATATGTCGCCGGTGGAGCCATGAGAGGTGAGGACGATGCGCATCTGGAGCAGGGGGCGAGGAGCGGGGAGCAGGGAGCCAGAAGCCGCGGAGCGGCGCGAGAGCGGGCGGGTGACGTTTGGGTCACGCGTGTGCGGGGATGGGCCGGCGCGTGTGCAACGGCTTCGCCGTTCGGCTACAGGGTGGCCAGGAGGGCGCGAAGCTCGGCCTCGGGGTCTTCGTGGTTTTGGTCGATGGAGAGTTGAAGAGCCTCTTCCAAGACGGGTTTGGCCGCGGCGGCGTCGCCCGAGCGGAGGAGAAGTTTTCCGAGGAGGATGCGCGGCATCATCCAGTCGGCGCGGGATGCGCAACAGAGGCGGTAGTGCTCGACGGCCTCGGGGTGGCGGTCGGCGGCGTCGAGGGCCTGGGCGAGGCTGAAGCGGAAGAGCGCGTTTGTCGGTTGTTGGGCGACGAGGGCGGTGAATTGAGCGATGCGGTCCATTGGGAATCAGAGCGACAGAGCGACAGAAGGGCAGAGGGACGGAACGACAGAGCGACAGAGCGACAGAAGGACAGAACGACGGAGCGACGGAACGACAGAGTGACCGCGGGCAGAAGGGAATTGGGGACGGGCGAGGGAGGAAAGGGTGGCGGGCGGGGGCGTTTGGCGCTCTGTTGCTCTGTTTTTTCTGTCGCTCTGTCGTTCTGTTTTAAGGGGCGAAGCGGGCTTCGATCAGGGTGCTGAAGGCGGCGGGCGGGCGGATGGGGCGGCCGGCCTTGTCGATGAAGACGTGGACGGTGTGGCCGGTGGCGATCTTTTCGTCGCCGCGGAAGAGCTCGTAGTCGATGCGCAGGCGCACGGCGGGTTTTTCGCGGATGATGGCGTGGACGATGACGGTATCGGCGTAGCGCGCGGGCTTGTGGTAACGAAGATTCACCTCGATGACCGGCAGGAAAAAGCCCTGGGCCTCAAGCTCGCGGTAGGGCAGGCCTTCGGCGGCGAGGAGGGTGGTGCGGGCGACTTCGAGCCAAGGCACGTAGCTGCCGTGGTAGACGACGCCCATCATGTCGGTCTCGGCGTAGCGGACCTCGATCTGGCTGCGGTGTTCGAGCATGGAGGAAGAAAATGGGCGAGGCGGGCGTGGACGCGCAAGGGAGGCTTGCGGACGAAGGCCGGAGCATAACGCTAGGTCCGAATGGATGCCTTGCGCAAAGTGCTTCTGATCGACGACGAACGTGGGCAGGCGAAGATCGTGGACGCCTCCTTCGGCAAGTTTATCGGGGAGAAGTTTCAGCTTCATTGGGCGTCGAACTACGACGACGGCCTGCTGGAGCTGAGGCGGGGCGGCTACGCGGCTTGTCTGCTCGATTATCAGTTGGGGGATCGGGACGGCCTGTCGTTGCTGCGCGAGGCGGTGCGACTGGGCGTGCAGACGCCGGTGATTTTTCTCACGAGCGAAACCTCGGGCGAGGTGGACGTGCAGGCGATGGAGGCGGGGGCGCTCGACTATCTGGTCAAGGGCGAGATCAATCCGCGGGCGCTGGAGCGGTCGTTGCGCTATTCGCTCAAGCTGCACTCGACGCTCGCGGAACTGCGTCGGCTGGCGACGCGGGATATGCTCACGGGTCTTTTCAATCGTCGCGAGGGCATGAACCTGCTCGAGCGGGAGGTGGAGCGGACGAGGCGTTACCCGCGCCCCTTGTCCGCCTTGTTGATCGACGTGGATCATTTCAAGGAGGTGAACGACCGGCACGGCGGCCACGCGGCGGGGGACGCGCTGCTGGTGGCGGTGGCGAAGGCATTGCAGACGCAGGTCCGACCGGAGGATTCCGTGGTGCGCTGGGGCGGCGACGAGTTCGCGGTGTGGCTGGCGGACACCGACGCCGGGGCGGCGCATCGAGTCGCGGAGGGCATGGTGGCGGCGGTGCGCGCGGTGGGCGCGACGATCTCGGTGGGCGTGGCTCAGTGGCACGTCGGACGGGCGGACGCGGGGGAGCTGATAGCGGCCGCGGACAAGGCGCTCTACGAGGCGAAGTGGGCGGGGCGGAACCGCGTGGCGT
>CAMLNJ010000269.1 GCA_946481225.1 uncultured Verrucomicrobiota bacterium
ACGCGGCTGGCGCTCGGCGTGGTGAGGAGCAGCGCGGCGCCGGTGTCGACCGCGACGGATGATTCGAGCCGGTCGCCGGACAGGATGCCCGCGGTGGGATTGACCACCTGCACAAGGAGCGTGCGCGTATCGGCGGCCCAGTAGGGCTTGCTCAGATGGAAGGGTGCGTGGAAGGCCTGCGCGGCCAGCGCGGTGACGCCGTCGTCGGACCGAGCGGCGGCGCGGATCGCGAGGTGTCCGTGAAAGTCGGCCATCAGAAAGGCGACGAAGTTTTAGCCGAGAAAGAACACATAGATCGCAAAGATAACGCATTCCGTTCTTTGTGCTCTTTGCGTTCTCTCGCGGCCAATTCAAGCTCTGGACTGTAGCCAAGACGCGGAGGGGAGAGGTGTTCGGGGAGACCGGTCATCGGAAAAAGCAACGGAGTTTTAGCCGCAAAGAACGCAGAGAACACAAAGACCAATCCTGTCCGATCCTTGCGCTCTTTGCGTTCTTTTGCGGCCACCTCAGGTTCGAAGCCGGGGTTTCACACCGGGGGGCTTTGGCGCGAAGGGGATGGTGTTCAAAAAGCCGGTCATGGCAAAGTTGCGAGGGAACGGAAATTTGGCCGCAAAGAACACAGAGAGCGCAGAGAAAAATGATTCTGATCTTTGTGCTCTTTGCGTTCTTTGTGGCTAAATCAGGGCCTGGGCTGAGTGGCGAAAAGGACCTGCTTCTCGATCCACTCGATGACCTGGTCGAGGTTGTGCTCGCGCTTGAGGTCGCAGAAGAGGAAGGGACGCGGACCACGTTGCACTTTTGCGTCTCGGTCCATCACGGAGAGGTCGGCGCCGACGAGCGGGGCGAGGTCGATTTTGTTGATGATGAGCAGATCGCTGTGACGGATGGCGGGGCCGCCCTTGCGGGGGATCTTTTCGCCCTCGGCGACGTCGATAACGTAGATGAAGGCGTCGACCAGCTCAGGCGAAAAGGTGGCGGTGAGGTTGTCGCCGCCGCTCTCGACGAGGACGAGCTGGAGGTCTGGGAACAGCTTCTCGAGCGCCTGGCAGGCCTGCTCGTTCATTGTGGTATCGTCGCGGATGGCGGTGTGCGGGCATCCGCCCGTCTCCACGCCGCGGATACGCTCGGCGGGCAACGCGCTCTGGCGGACGAGGAACTCGGCGTCCTCGGAGCAGTAGATGTCGTTGGTGACGACGCCCATCGAGTAGCGCTCTCGGAGTTGCTGGCAGAGCTTGAGGCAGAGCATGGTTTTTCCGGAGCCGACGGGGCCGCCGATGCCGATGCGAGGGGGACGATTCATGGGGGAGAAAGGACGAAGAGTTTAAACCACGGAGAACACGGAGGACACAGAGAGGAAGGAGAGATTTCAGAAACTCGTTCTGAACCTCCGCGCTCTCCGGGTCCTCCGTGGTTAATAAATAGGTCAGGAAATGAACATGCGGGCGTCGGCGGTTTCGTGGCGGGCGCTGGCGATATCGAGCCAAGGGTTGAACCAGCCGATTTCGTCGAGCGGGACGGTGGCGGCGTGGGCGATGGCTTCGGGCGCGGAGGAGAGTGCTTCGGTGAGCACGGACTGGCCGGCGTTCTGGCCGATGCGGAGGAGTTTCATCGCGGCGGAGAGCGTGGCGGAAAGCGTCGAGTAGCAGATGCCGGCCAGCACGGCGTCGCGAGGCGCGCCGAGGATACACCCCTCGAGCGCGGCGGAGACAGCGGCGGAAAAGGGCCAGGCGCCGGCGGCGGCGCGGGCAAGGTAGTCGGTGCCGAGCGGGTGCGCATGGAGCCGCGCGGCAAGTTCGGCGCGCTGGCGGCCGATGTTCTCGGTCGCGGTGCGCAGCTCGCGGGGGCTTTTGAGCGCATGGGAAAGGATGCAAAGCTCGGCTACGCGATCCCAGTCGGGCGCGGCCGGATCAAGCGCGGCATAGGCGTGAGCCGCAAGCGGCAGCTCGGCGTGGCGAAGAGTCGGAAGGACGGAGAGACGAAAAAAGTCGGCGAGCGTGGCGCGATCGCGAACGACGCCAAGCTCAACGAGGCCTTCGAGACCGAAGGAGTGGGCGTAGCCGCCCGTCGGGTAGAAGGAATCGCCGGCCTGGAGCAGGCCGATGAGCCAGGCGGTGCGCGCGGTATCGGACATTTTAGCCGCGAAAGAACGCAAAGAGCGCAAAGAAAGGCAGCAAGGCCGAGACGAAAGGGGGCAGACTAGGCGGCATGGAAGAGCGGACGTATTTCTTTATTTGAAACCGATAGGAGCCGAAGTTGATGAGCATACCGTGCTCGATCCGGGTGGACTTCAGGTAGCCGAGCAGTTGCGCCGTGTGCTCATCGGCTAGCGTCTTCACGGCCTTGAGCTCCACTACCAGACGGTCCTCAACGATGAGATCGGCGAAATATTCGCCTACCACGGTGCCGTCTTCGTCACGGACTTTAATAGGGTGCTGCTGATTCACGTTAAGCCCGACGAGGCGGAGTCGATGAACCAGCGCATTTTCGTAGACTTTCTCCATGTGCCCGTGCGCGTGGTAGAGGTGAATAGCGTAGGACGTTTCGCGCACGAGGTCACAGAGTTCGTTGATGGATCTCATGATGATCTTCTTTGTGTTCTTTGCGTTCTTTTGCGGCCAAAAACTCAGTGTTTGTGACTGGGGCCGAGGTCGTCGACGAGGGGCTTGTTAAGGCTGCGTTTGAAGCGGCCAGGACGGAAGACGGCGGTGGTGGGCGCGTAGGCGATCTGGATGCGGGCGAGGAGCTGGCGGGCGGCCGGTTCGTCCGGCGTGAGAAGGCGCGTCGCCTCGGAGGAAAACTCGAGGTGGAGGTTGCCAACGGCCCAGCCGATGCCGGCGGCGGCGGAGGCGGGCAAATCGGCGAGGACGATCTCGAGAACCGGCTCGGGCTCTTGAACGATCACGTAGCGGGCGGCGGCGGTTTGGTGAAACGTGTCTCCGGATTGAAGCGGTTTCGCGAGTTGGAAGCCGAAGTCCGTGCCGTCGGAGGCAACGCCGCGCCAAAGACGCTTGGCGAGGGTTCGCCGGTCAACGCGCAACTCGACGACGGGGAGAGCGGAACCTGACGCGGAAAAGGCAGCGTGGACCAAGTGCAACATGCGATGCGGCACGATAAGCAAGGAACGGGCCGAAGGCCGCGCCTTTGTCAGCACGAAACCCGGCGGCCGCGAGCCCGCGTCGGCCGGACCCCGCGGAAAGCCGATTAGCCGCAAAGAACACAGAGAGAGCGGAGAAAAGCACTTTCCGATCTTTGTGCTCTTTACGTTCCTTGTGGATAGGCCGCGTCTTGTAAATAACTCGGTCCGGTGGAGGCGGGAAACCGCGCTCGGCCAAGACGCGAAAGGCGGAGGTGGGCCTCCAGCCCATGCGCCTTTCGCAACGCAGGCCCAGCGC
Source organism: uncultured Verrucomicrobiota bacterium (assembly GCA_946481225.1). The sequence continues at coordinate 3,393 of CAMLNJ010000269.1, forward strand.
GGTTTCCCGTTCTCCCTGCCGGCCTCCGGCGACGGGCTGATTTATTTACGAGTCACGACATGGAACCGCACCTCCGTCAGCAAGATCCATGGCCCCGTCCGCCGCGCGGCGACGGGGTTTTTCTTTGCCCCTCCACGCCCCGTCGTTTCGCCGGGACCTTCCCGCTCCGGGAAGCCGCTTCGCCCTGGCGCCGGGCTTGTCGGACGAGCCTCCCCGTCGTTACGCTCGCGATCCCCGTCATTTTGGCGGACCGGTTTCCCTTCGCCTTTTCGCCTCGTGTCCGATCCCGCCGCCACCTCCTCCGCCCCCCGCCCGCGCGTCCTCGTCGTCGAGGACGAAGCCAAGACCCGGGCCTCGCTCGCCGAGGGCCTGGGCATGCAGGATTGGGACGTCGTCGCCGTGGCGGGCGGGGACGAGGCCGCGTCCGTCCTCGAACGCCAAGTCTTCGACCTCATGGTTCTGGACTGGATGCTCCCCGGCCTTAGCGGACTCGAACTGCTCGCCCGCCTCCGCGCCCAGGGAAACCTCGCGCCCGTGCTCATGCTCACCGCGCGCACCGGCATCGACGACCGCGTCGCCGGCCTTGAGAAGGGCGCGGACGATTATCTCGCCAAGCCCTTCGCCTTCGCCGAGCTCGTGGCCCGCTGCCGCGCGCTCCTCCGCCGCCGCGCCGTCCCCCACCCGACGGCCGTCCTCGCCTGCGACGATCTGCAACTCGACGTGCGCGCCCGCACCGCCCGACGCGGAGGGCGCGAAATCGCCCTCACGCCCCGCGAGGTCGACGTGCTCGAATACCTGCTGCGCCACCAGGGACAGGTCGTCACCCGCGAGATGCTCCAGCACGATGTGTGGCGGCAGCCCAAACGCTTCACCTCGCTCGACAACGTCATCGACGTGCAGATAGCCCGCCTGCGGCGCAAGGTCGACGAGGGCGCGGCGGAGAAACTCATCCACACGCTGCGCGGCCTCGGCTATCGGCTCGGGAAGGAGGCGCCGTGATCGCCCTCGCCTGGTGGCGCCGACGCACCCTCCGCTTCCGGCTCGCCGCCTGGTATGGGATCGGCGGCGTCGTGCTGCTCACCGCCTTCTGCGTGGTGATTTACGGCTTCGTCAGCCGGCGCATGGCCCAGCCGCTTGATCGCCAGCTCCGCGCCGATCTCGCGACCGTGCAGGCGCGGCTTACCCTAGGCAAGGACGGGACCCTGCGTTGGGACGGCCGCGCACCCGCCCGCGGAGAAGCCTGGGCCTGGGGCGACCCGTGGTTCGAAGTCTGGGACGAACAGGGCCGTCTCCTGCTGCGCCAGTGGCCCCTCGACGAGGCGAAGCTGGACCAGACGCCCTACGCCCCGGCTCCGGATTGGGAAACGCTCTCGGTCTTCAACATCGCCACCGACCTTCGTCTGCGAGTGCTCGCCGCCCCGTGGCGGCCCGCCGGCGAAGGCGCCGGCAAGCCACGCTGGATGCTGCGCGTCATGCGCGTTCACAAGCCCGCCGCGGACGCCCTCAGCGCCCTTCTGCTCATCCTCGCCGTCTCGCTGCCCGTGGTCATCGCGCTGCTCGTGGCCGTCGGCTACCTGCTCACCCGCCACTGGCTGCGTCCGCTGCACGACATGGTCGCCGAGGCGGAGCGCATCACCGCGGACGACCTCGGGGCCCGAGGTCGTC
>CAMLNJ010000270.1 GCA_946481225.1 uncultured Verrucomicrobiota bacterium
TTGCTATCGCCGCCAAGCTGCGACGGGCCCTGTGCTGCGGCATGGAAAAGTCCACGCTCGAACGCGCCCGGCGGCTGCTCTGCGCTTTGCAAGACGAGATTCAGTCGACGCTTGTCGCGGCGCGGGCGCGGGAGGGGCGGCGTTTCGCCAACGTGGCGGCGGTCATGGCGGAGGACACGATTTTCCATGTCGATAAGCTCTCGGAGGCCGCGATTCTTGACTGGATGGAGGCCAACTGGCCGCGGGCCTGGCCGGTGGAGCTGGTGATGGAGGGATTGGATGCGGGCGCGACTTTTCCGCGTGGCACGGCGACGGTGCAAACGAAGTGGAGGCTCATCCTCGATCCGATCGACGGGACGCGTTGCCTCATGTATGACAAGCGTTCCGCCTGGGCGCTGGCGGGGCTGGCGCCGCAGCGCGGGGCAAGGACGAATCTGCGCGACATCGTCGTGGCGGCGATGACCGAGCTGCCGACCTCGAAGGCGGGCGCGGCCGACCAGTTCAGCGCGGTGCGCGGCGGACGGCTGGTGACGACGCGCCGGGATCTGCGAACCGGAAGCGTGAAAAAATGGACGCCCCGTCCGAGCACGGCGTGCGATTGCGACCACGGGTTCGCGTCGGTCGTGAAGTTTTTTCCCGAGGCGAAGGCTCTCACGGCGGGCGTGGAGGAGGGGCTGTGGAGTCGGCTCGGCCTGCACATGAAGGACGGCGGCGCGCGTGTTTTCGACGACCAATACATCTCCACCGGCGGGCAACTTTACGAGCTGATCGTCGGGCATGATCGCATGATCGCGGATCTGCGTCCGCTCCTGTTGTCGCGCGCCGGCGCGCCCGCGGCGCTGTGTTGCCACCCCTACGATATCTGCACGGCGCTGTTGCTCGAGGCGGCGGGCGGCGTGGTGGAGGGGCCGGATGGCAAGCCGCTGCGCGCGCCGCTCGACACGACGACGCCCGTGGCCTGGGTGGCCTACGCGAATCCGACGCTGGCGCGACGCATTCGGCCGGCGTTGCGGGCCGCGCTGGGCGATTCCGCCGGGCCCGTGCCGCGCGCCTGACTTCACTTGCCATCCGCGCGTCCGGTTCGTGTTTTCGCCGGCCATGGATTTCCCGCGAATTATCCCCGGTTCGTGGCCGATGGCGGCGCTTGCGTGCCTGCTCGCGTTTGCCGTCGGGCCCCTGCGCGCGGAGACGGAAAAGAGCGGGGGAGCGAAGGCCGCGGCGGGGGCGGAGGCCCTGGAGCGGGTGGTCCTCCAGTTGAAGTGGCGCCACCAGTTTCAATTCGCCGGCTATTACGCCGCGGTGGAGCAGGGGTATTACCGCGAGGCCGGGCTAGAGGTGGAGCTGCGCGAGGCCCGGCCGGAGCGCGACCATTTGGAAACGGTGCTCACGGGCGAAGCGCAGTATGGAGTGGGCAACTCCGACCTGCTGCTTTCGCGCGCGGCGGGAAAACCGGTGGTGGTGCTCGCGCCGATTTTTCAGCACTCGCCCCTCGCGCTGGTGGCGCGCAAGACGCCCGAGATCTCTTCGCTGCACAGCTTGCACGACCGGCCGATGATGATGATCGATTCGGAGAAGGCCGAGATCCTCGCCTACTTCAAGCACGAGGGCGTGGACATCGAGGGCCTGAAAATCCGGCCCCACACCCACCGCATCGAGGACTTCATCGAGGGCAAGGTCGACGCGATGTCGGCCTACTCCACCGACCAGCCTTTCTACCTGCGCGAGGCGAACGTGCCCTACATGATTTTCCTGCCCCGCTCCGGCGGCATCGATTTCTACGGCGACACGCTTTTCACGACCGAGGAGCAGATTCGTCGTCATCCGGCGCAGGTGCGGGCGTTTCTGCGGGCCAGCTTGCGCGGCTGGGACTACGCGTTGGCCCACCGCGAGGAGATGGTCGACCTGATCCTCGCCAAATACAGCCGGCGGCACAGCCGGGAGCATTTGTTGTTCGAGGCGCAAAAAACCGCCGAGCTGATGCATCCGGGCCTCATCGAGGCGGGCCACAACAATCCCGGGCGCTGGCGCCACATCGCGCAGACTTACGCGGAGTTCGGCATGGCGCCGCGGGATTTTGACGTCGGGCCGATGCTTTACGATTCCGACCCCCGGCCGGATCTGCGCGTCTGGTATTGGGCGCTGGGCGGGTCGGCGGCGGTGGCGGTCGCGGCGCTGGGCTGGGTCGCGCCGCTGGTGCGGCTCAATCGACGCCTGCGGCGCGGCGAGCGGCAGTATCGTCAGCTCGCTGAAAACGCGCCGTTTCCCGTCGTCATCAGCGACCTCGACTCGGGTCGGCTGATGTTCGTCAACCGGCTCGCGGCCGATCTGCTCGGCGGCGAGCCGGAGACCTTTTTCTCCCGCCGAGCGGTGGATTTCTACGTCGATCCGGACGATCGCGCGCAACTGCTCGCCGAGATCGATGGCGGGATGGCGGTCCCGCCGCGCGAGGTGCGGCTGCGCGCCTTGGATGGACGCGAGATCTGGACCCTGCTTTCCGGCGCCAAGGTGGAGTTCGACGGCCGCAGCGGAGCCGTCGTGGCGTTCCACGACATCACTTCGCGTCGCGCGATGCAGGAGGAGTTGCGCCGCGCCAAGGAGGAGGCGGAGGCGGCCAACGCCGTGCGCAGCCGCTACCTCGCCGTGATGTCGCACGAGATCCGCACGCCGATGAGCGGCATCCACGGCCTCACCGACCTCATGCTGGGCGACCACGCGGGGCTGGCGCCGGCGCACCGTGAGAATCTGCTCATGATGCGTGACGCCGCGCAGAGCCTGATGCGTCTGGTGAACGAGCTGCTCGACTGGTCGCAACTCGAGGCGGGCGCGATGGCCTTGGATTCCGCCCCCGTGGCGTTGCCCGATTTCCTGCGCCATCTGGTCGGCTTGTTCCGGCCCGCGACGGAGGCTCGCGGCGTGGAGCTCGGGATCGAGATCGCGACGGAGACCCCGCAGCTCGTGCTCACCGACCCGCTGCGGCTGCGGCAGATCTTGTCCAATCTGATCTCCAACGCGGTGAAGTTCACCGACCGCGGCTTCGTGCGTCTGACGCTCACGGCGGAACGCGCCGAGGGGCGGCGGTGGCGTCTGTGCTTCGCGGTGAAAGACACCGGCCCCGGTATCGCGCCGGAGGTGCAGGCCAAGCTCTTCGCGCCCTACGTGCAGGCCGACCCGGCGGTCGCGCGACATTTCGGAGGCTCCGGTCTGGGGCTCTCGATCAGCCGCGGGCTGGCCCGCCTGCTCGGCGGCGACATCGTCCTGCGCAGCACGCCGGGCGAGGGATCGACCTTCACGCTGGAGATCATCGCGACGGAGCCGGAGGCGTGAGCGGACGCGCGGTTTTTCCGTCGCGCCACGAGGCTCCGATCAGGGTGGCGCGCGGAGCGACGGGCAGGCCGATCTCGGCGCCGTGGAGCAGCGAGATGAGCATGTCCACCGCGGCCTCGCCCGTGAGATCGTTGTGCTGATCCATGCCGGCCCAGTCCTCGCAGCCTCGGCGGCGCTCGAGCTGGATGAGGCCGAGGTCGCGCGGCGCTCGGATCTCGAGCGCCTCCAGCCACTCGCGCACGACGGTGTGCAGCGTGAGGATGGTGTCGGGCTTCTGCTCGCGAAACCAGGCATGAAAGCGCGCGGGCTCGGCGCGCGCGGCCTCCACGTCGAGAAAAGCGCCGGTCCGATCCGCCTCGGGCAGGCTTTGCTGCGCCGTCCAAAACCCCGAGCTGAAGCGTCCCTCGACGAGGTGGTCGATGGCGCGTTCGAGCACGAGCGCCGGCCGCCGGTAGCCGAGCCGCCGCGCGCGCTCGGTCGCCTCGAGGACAAGCGAGTGGTGGTCGACCGAGGTGAAGCTGAGCGTCGGCTCGCGCGTGCGCACGCCGGTGACGACCACGGCGTGGTTTTGCCAGGTCACCGAAAAGCGCGGCGGCAGGCGGTTGTCCTTCATCAGGCCGACCACGAGCGCGCCGCGGATGCCGCGCGCGCGCAGCACGCGATTGAGGCGTTCGCCGTAGAGTTCCGGATCGTGCAGCCAGAATTCGTCGAGCCCGTAGCCCAGCTGGTCGGCGCGTCGGCGGCAGCCGTCGACGTAGGCGGGGATCGTCGGATGACGAGTGAAGGCCTGCGCGTCCTGATTCGCGTTGAGCAGGGCGAGGGTGCGCCGATGGCCGACACGGTGGGATTTGCGCAACTCGCTCATGAGCTGCGACACGACCGGGTTTTTCGCGTAGCCCAGCTCGCGGGCGATCTTCTCGATGCGCCCGCGCGTTTCCGCCGGGATCTGCGGGTCGTGGCGGAGCGCGAGCGAGACGGTGTTTTTCGACACCCCCGCCCGCTCCGCGATGGTGCTCATGGTGACACGGGGCATTGTTGCGTCACATGACTGTCAAGTGCCCGCGCTGTTTACCAGCAGGCAATCTCCGGAAAGCGTCGCCGCCCCTTTCTCCGTCCCCTCATCCCTTATGTATACCATCGGTATCGACTACGGCACCAATTCGGTGCGCGCGCTTGTTGTTCGTTGCAAAGATGGCGCCGAGCTAGGCACCGGCGTCGTGAACTACCCCAGCGGTCACCAAGGCGTGCTCCTTGACCCCAAGGACCACCACCTCGCCCGCCAGAATCCGGCCGACTACCTGTTCGGCCTGGAAAAATCCATCAAGCTCGCGCTCGCGCAGGCGAAGAAGACCAAGGGCTTCGACGCCCGCCAGGTCGCCGGCCTCGGCGTGGACAGCACCGGCTCCAGCCCGATCCCGGTCGACGTATCCAACACCCCGCTCGCCTTCCAGAAGAAGTGGGAGAAGAACCTCGCCGCCCACTGCTGGCTCTGGAAGGACCACACCAGCGTGAAGGAGGCCGCCGAGATCACCGCGCTCGCCGCCAAGATCCGCCCGCAATTCATCGCGAAGTGCGGCAACACCTACTCCTCCGAGTGGTTCTGGTCCAAGATACTCCACTGCAAGCGCACCGCGCCCGCCGTCTTCAAGGCCGCCCACTCCTGGGTCGAGCTCGCCGACTGGGTGCCCTCCGTGCTCGCCGGCGTGAAGGACCCGCTCGCCGTGA
>CAMLNJ010000271.1 GCA_946481225.1 uncultured Verrucomicrobiota bacterium
GTCATGGGCGTTTTCCAGCGCCTCAACGAGCAGGGCATCACCCTCGTGATGGTCACCCACGAGCTCGACATCGCCCAATACTGCAAACGCATCCTCGTGGTCCGCGACGGCCTCGTGGTCCGCGACGAGCCGGTCCAAAACCGTCTCATCGCCTCCGCGGAACTCGCCAAACTCTACACCGCCGAACAGCTCGCCCAGCTCACGAGCGCCCCCTTCGCCGGCAAACCGTCCGCCTAGCGGGCTTCCGTCTTTCCGAGCCCCCTGCTCCTCGCTCCCCGCTCCCTGCTCGAAATGCGCCTCCTCGCCACCACCGTCATCGCCCTCCGCGCCCTGCGCCGCAACAAGCTGCGCTCGGCGCTCACCGCGCTCGGCATCATCATCGGCGTCGGCGCCTTCATCGCCATGGTCTCCATCGGCAACGGCGCCAAGAGCCAGGTCGAGGCCCAGGTCGCCTCCCTCGGCCGCAACGTCGTCACCGTCTTCCCCGGTTCATTCTCCAGCGGCGGCGCGCGCGGCGGCTGGGGCTCCGCCTCCACCCTCACCATCGAGGACATCGACGCGATCAAGCGCGAGCTGCCGGACGTCGCCTCCGTCTCCCCCGAGGTCCGCGACCGCAACCAGGTCCTCGCCAACGGCCTCAACTGGAACACCGAGATCCGCGGCGTCTCCACCGATTTTCTCAGCATCCGCGCCTGGGGTCTCGAATCCGGCAACATGTTTTCCGACGCCGACATCGCCGGCGCAGCCAAGGTCTGCGTCATCGGCGCCACCGTGGCCAAACAGCTCTTTCCCGACGGGGATTCCCTCGGACAAAGCCTGCGCATCCGCAACATTCCCTTCATCGTCCGCGGCGTGCTGGAGAGCAAGGGCTTCAACTTCTTCGGCCAGGACACCGACGACACCATCCTCGTCCCCTACACCACGCACATGCGGCGCATCAACCGCCGCACCACCGTCCAGACCATCCTCATCGAAGCCTCCTCGCCGGACGTGATGCAGCGCGTGCAGGACGAGGCCACCGCGCTCCTCCAGCAACGCCGCGGCGGGCGCGAGCCCGACTTCACCATCCGCAACCAGCTCGAGCTCGCCCAGGCCGCGACGGCGACCTCGAAGACCATGACGCTGCTGCTCGCCTTCGTCGCCGGCATCTCGCTCCTCGTCGGCGGCATCGGCATCATGAACATCATGCTCGTGTCGGTCACCGAACGCACGCGCGAGATCGGCATCCGCCTCGCCATCGGCGCGCACGACCACGACATCCGCGTGCAATTCCTCATCGAGGCGGTCGTCCTCAGCGTGCTCGGCGGCATCGTCGGCATCCTTCTCGGCGTCGGTAGCTCGCAGCTCGTCTCCCACGTCAACGGCTGGCCCGTCCTCGTCTCGACGAACTCCATCCTCGGCGCCGTCGGCTTTTCCGCCCTTGTCGGCATCGCCTTCGGCTTCTACCCCGCCCACAAGGCCGCCCAGCTCGACCCGATCGACGCCCTCCGCTTCGAGTGAGGCCAACGTTGGCGCTCCGCCTGAACCATGCCTGAACTGTAGCCACGGCCGTGTCGGCCGTGTGGCTCGACACGTCCGCCATCGACCCGCAGCCACACACGGCCGGCACGGCCGTGGCTACAGTTTACGCCGACAAAATGGATCGTGCGCCTCAGGAACCCGCCGCCGCGGGCGCGGCGTTGGACTCGCCGATCGCGCGACGCACCGTCGCGAGCGCGACGGTATGGCGGTAGTTGGCCTCGAGACGGTTCAACTGCGCCTCGGTCAACGCAACGCGCGCCTGGAGCACGTCGAGCTGCGTGGCGGCGCCGTTGCGAAACCGCACGTCGGCCAGGCGCAGGGCCTCGGTGGCCTGCTCCACCACCTTGCCCGCCGCCTCGGCGAGCTCCGCCGCCTCCTGGAGGCTGGAAAGCGCGCGCCGCACCTCGACCTCGATCGACAGGGACTGCTCGGACACGCCGAGCCGGGCTTGGTTGAGCTGCGCGCGGGCCTGCGCGACGCGCCCGCGTGTCCGCGCGCCGTCGAAGATCGCCCAGCTCCCGGAGACGCCGGCCGTCCAGCCGTCCTGCGTGTCGGAAAACGCGTTGGACGAGGAGAGCTTCCGGCCCTCGTATCCGGCGCTTACATACAGCTGGGGCAGGTATCCCGAGCGGGCGACGCTCACACCCGCCTCGCGGGCGCGCTGGAGCTGCTCGAGGCGGAGCAACTCGGGGCGCTTCGCCTTCGCGGCCGCGAGGGCCGCCTCCAGATCGTAGCTCGTCGGAGCATAGGCGAGCTCGCCCTCGAACTCGGGGACCTTCTGCAAGTCGCCGCCGAAGCCGCCTCGGTAGCCGAGCACCTGGCGGAGCTCGTCGATCGCGATGCGGAAGGAGTTGCGCGCGTTGATCAGGTCCGGCTGGGCGTTCGCCAGCGCCACCTCCGCGGTGAGGACCTCGAACTGCGAGACGCTGCCCGCCTCGAAGCGGTTCTTCACCGTCTGGAGCTGCTCGCGCAGGAGGTTGACGCTCTGCTCCTGCACCTCGATCCGCTCGCGTGCGAGCAGCACGTCGGCGAAACGGATGCGCACCTGGAGCAGCACCTCGTCGACGACGGACTGGATGTCGAGGGCGGCCGCCTCGCGCGTCGTCTTCGCCGCGTCGAGAGCGGAGCTCACGCCGCCGCCGCTGTAGATCAGCTGGCGCACGTAGATGCCCACCGTCCAGTCCTGGTAGCCTCGACCGCCACCGCCAGGGGTGATGAAATCCTTGTCGTCGCGGGTGTAGGTCCCGTCCGCGGTGACGTTCGGCAGCGCATCGGCGCGGACCTCGACGATGAGGCCCTCCTGCTCGCGCAGACGCTCGCGCGCCTGGCGGATGGAGTAGTTGTTCTCGAGGGCGAAGCGCAGCGCCTGGTCGAGCGTGAGCCGCTCGGGCACCGAGGGCGCCGCAGGCTCGGCCGGCGCCGCCGGCTCGGGCTTGAGCGCCTCGACGGGCGCCAGCGGACCCACGACCGGAAGATCGACGGCGAACAGCGGCATGGCGGAAACCCCGAGGGACAAGGCGACAAGGGAGATTTTTTTCATGGGCGGAATCAAATAAGGGACGGGTCAGGCGCGAACGGGTTCCACGGACGGCTTGGCGTCGGGATCGGCGGCGCGAGGGCCCCGTTTTGCGTGGTCCTCCGCGATCAGCACGTAGAAGGCGGGAACGACAAACAGGGTGAAAAAGGAACCGACGGCCATGCCGACGACGAGCACCCAGCCTATGCTGTTTCGCGCCGCGGCGCCGGGGCCGCTGACGAAAATCAGCATCAGATGGCCGAACACCGTGGCGGCGGAGGTCATGAGCACCGGGCGCAGGCGGGTGGCCGCGGCCTGGCGGATCGCGTCGCGCTTCGCCACGCCCCGTTCCTGGAGCGTGTTTGCGAACTCGACGATGAGGATGCCGTTCTTGGCTATCAGGCCGACGAGCGTGATGAGGCCGATCTGGGAGTAGATGTTGAGCGTGGTTTCCCAGAGGAAGATCGGGATCATCGCGCCAAACAGCGCGAGCGGCACGGAACCGAGGAGGATGATGAAGGGATCGCGGAAGCTGTTAAACTGCGCCGCGAGCACGAGGAAGATGAGCAGAAGCGCGAGCACGCCGGCCTTCCACAAGGCGGAGCCCTCGGTGCGGAGCTGGCGCGACTCGCCGCCGTAGTCGATCGAGTAGCCGGGAGGGAGAATTTCGGCGGCCTTTTCCTCGAGCTTCTTCAGCGCCGCGTCGATCGAGGGACCCACGCCGGTGATCTTCACCGAGTTGAGCTGCTGGAAGCGGTTGAGCACGCGGGGCTCCACCGTCTCGCGCAGTGTGGCGATCGTGCCGAGGGGGATGAGTTTCCCGCCGGGGCCGCTGATCTGGTATTCGAGGAGCTGCTCGGCATTGAGCCGTTCGCCGCGCTCGACCTGCGGGATGACGCGGTAGCTGCGCCCGTCGTTGACGAAGCGGTTGACATAGGCGCCGCCGAGCATCGAGCCAAGATCGCGGGACACGTCGGTGAGGCTGAGCCCCATCGAGGCGACCTTTTCCTTGTCGATCTCGATCTCGACCTGCGGGAGGTCGAACTTGAGGTCGGACTGCGCGAAAAAGAAGGTCGGCATTTGCCCGGGCGTGTTGGCCTCGCCGTTTGCAAAGGCGGCGAGCGCCTCGGAAAACTCAAACATCTGCTGATGGTCGGCGGTAGAGCGGACGACGAACTCGATCGGCATGTCGCCGCCGGAAGGCAGAGGTGGCGGGGTTGTCATCACGACGTCGAGGCCGGCGATCTTCGCCGCGTCGCCCATGAGCGCCTGCTGCAGCTGCTGGGCGGTGCGCGCGCGCTCCGACCACGGCTTCAGGATGGCGCCGCCAAAACCCATCCCGGTGCTCGTGAGCTGAAAGGACGTCTCGTATTCCGGGATGCTCTCGAACATGTTCTGCACCTGGTTGGAAAAGAGCAGGGTTTGCTCGATAGTGGCGGTCGGCGCCGGGAACAGGATGCTGAACACGACCCCTTGGTCCTCGGGCGGAGCGAGTTCGCTTTGCGCGAACTTGAAGAACGGAAGCGTCAGGCCGGTGAGGAGCACCGCCAGCATCAGGATCGCGGGAAGGGTCTTGAAGCGCCGGCCGGTGAGCAGGTCGAAGACGAAGGCGAGCAGGAAGGAGACGACCGTGAGCATCACGGTGACGCCGGCCAGGGTCTTGAAACCCTCGCCGCTGAACGTCCACGAGGCGCCGAAGGCGAGCAGGAAAAAGAACAGGAACGCGAGCGCGATGCCGATCACGGCGAAGGGCGCGGCCGCCAGAAGGCCGGACAGACTCGTCGGGCGCTCGCTGGGCGCGAGAAGCGAACCGACGAGGCGGTCGTAGCGGTTGCGAAGGGCGTCGAAGGCGCGGTTGATCTTGCCGGAGAGACCCTCGTCCTCGTGCGCGTGGTCCTTGAGCAGGTAGGCGCTCATCATCGGCGAGAGGGTCAACGCGACGAAACCGGAGACGGTAACGGCGCCGGCGAGCGTGAAGGCGAACTCGCGGAAGAGCGCGCCGGTGAG
>CAMLNJ010000272.1 GCA_946481225.1 uncultured Verrucomicrobiota bacterium
CCCAGAAGCTCAATTCCGCAAAGGGGGTCGTGGCGACATTCGTCCATGTTTTCAGCCACCACGCCTGCCAGGCGTTGCCCGGGGAGATCGCCATCGAATTCGCGCCGGAATGCGACATGTCCGTGGTGGCAAAACGCAGGGTGTAGGACCAGTTGTCTCCCCAGTTGTCATGGAAGCGGTCGGTGTAGATCCACTTGTCGCCAGTGGTCGCCGTCAGGGCGGCGGCGACCGTGCCGGCGATGACGCCCGCACCCTGCGCCGTGGGATGCAGGCCGTCGCTGAAAAGATCAGGGCGGTTGAGCAGCGGTGTGTTGTTGTCGATCAGGGTGACGCCCGCCGTGGTGGCGGCCACGTTGCGAATCGCCGGCAGCACCTCGTTCTGCATTCGGGACGAATTGAAGGCGCCGCCAAACGCGTTCGGCTCGTAGATCGGCGGAGGCAGGCAAATGTAGACCTTCGGATGGGAGGCCAGCGCCTGATACTGCGCGATCAGGGCGCGGTAGTCGGTGTCGTAGCGGGTGGCGTTCCAGTTCCACGACTTGGAGTCGTTGGTGCCGAGCATGATCACCACCACGTCGGGGTTGGTGCTCTGGCTTTGGCCGTGTTGCCAGGAGTTCCAATAGGTGAAGTCGCCCTGCCTCTGAAGCGTGGAGCCGGAGAGGCCGAAGTTGCTTACGGCGTATGCGCTTCCCAAAAGCGCCTGCAGTTGTGATGGATAACTCTCGGCGGAGGGATTCGCCAACGCGTATCCGGCCGTGATGCTGTCGCCGACGCAGGCGACCTTGGTCTGCGCAAGGGCGGCCCGGCCGCCTGCCAAAACGACGATGCCCGCGCCGAGGGTCCGGAGGGCCTTGTTCTTCACGAGTCTTTTCATTTTTCGTTTCGAGACCTGAGTTTTTCCGTGACTCACCGGGACACGACGATCCGGTAGAAGCGCCGCGCGTGGAGCGCGGCATCCGCGTCCGTGACCTCGATGACGCCGCCGGTGCCGACGATGGCGTCCTGCACGGTTGTCCAGGAACCGGTCTCCAAGGTGAGGGAACGCTCGAGCCGGTAGGTCCGGCCCGACACGGTGCCAAACTCGAGGAACATGTCGTTGCCGCTGGCCCGCAGCTGGCTGATCTTCAGCAAGCTCGCGGGATCGTCGGGCGTGGTGCCGGAAACATACTCTTGGTAGTTGGTCCACCCGTCCGCGTCGGGATCGGCGGCATCGGCCGCGTCGCCGGAATTCGAGGTGGTGCCGAAATGGGCAAGACGCCACTTCTCCGCGTCCGTGTAAGTCGTCGCCGACGCGGAGGCGGATGGCAGGCCGGCCCCCGTCAGTCCTTCGGCGGTGACGGTATAATGCCAGGTGGCGCCGTCGGCCAGTCCAGTGTCCGTGAAGGTCGTGGCCTCCAACGGTCCCGCCAGGTCCGTGTAAACGCCGCCCGCGATGGCCGAACGCTTGATGACGTATCCGGTGGCGCCTTCGACGGGGCTCCAGGCAAGGGTGATCGCCGAGTCGCCCGGCGTGGCGCCGAGATTCTGCGGCGCGGCCAGCTGCCCGGCGGCCAGGACCGCGATCTCGGCGACGCTCAGCGCGCGCGAATAGATGCGAAACTCATCCAAAGCGCCGTTGAAGTAGGGATCGCCGGAGGCCTGCGATTTCCCGAGATAGTTCAGCGTCGTCGCGCCCATGTCGGAGGGCCGGAGGGTGATCGCGTTATTCGATCCGCTCGCCACGCCGTTGAGGTAGAGGGTGCCGGTGGAGCCGGAAAGCCGGACGGCCACATGCGTCCACACGGAGGTGGGAAGGGTCGAGCCGGCCACGATCTGCTGCTCGGAACCACCGCCGACCTTGATGGAGAAAACCGGCCTGCCGGTAGACGATTGCCTGCTCGTCAGATACATGAACGTCCCGGTGCCGGTGCCGAAATCAAAGACCCGGGCCCAACTGTCCAAACTGGCGGGTTTCACCCAGGCGCTGATGGTAAAATCGTTGAGCTCGCCGACCACACCCGTCGGCAGCGCGGCGTAGTGCGACGAAGGCCGCGACAGGGTGAGCGCGTTGCCCAGCCTGCCGGTGGCGAACCCGGGGCCGTTGAGCAGGTTGGCATGGCGCGCGAAGCCGCTGGAATCGCTCGCGACGGTCCCGCTCGTTTCATCGAACTTCAGATGCAGCACCAGGGAATCGGAGCGCATCGCCAGCTCCGGCGTGTCGGCGCTCGCCCCGGCCGTGTTCTCGGCGTCGACGACGTAGTGGTAGAGCACGCCGAGGCTCGCCGCCGTGTCGGAGAAGGCGGTCGTGACGGAGGTGCCGATGTCCGCGTAGGGCCCGCCGCTCGTAGTGGACCGCTTGATACGGTAGAGCGTCGCGCGGGCCGCCGCGGTCCAGGTAAGATCGACCTGCCCCGGCGTGGTCACGGCGCCGGCCAACCCGGCGGGGACGGGCGGAGGAGTGAGCTGCGGGGTGGAGCTGATCTCGACCGACGCGGCGCTCTCGTCGGAGAGGTTCACGGCGGTGACGACGTAGTAGTAGGTCGTTCCGTAGCTGACGCCGGTGTCGATGAAATGGGTGCCCACCGGGGCGGAAACGGTGCTGTAGCCGCCTCCGGACGTCGTCGAGCGCTTGACGAGGTAGCTGTCGGCCGAAGGAGACCCGTTCCAATCCAGCGTGATGAACCCGCTGCCGTCGGCGGTGGCGGCGAGGCCGGTCGGAGCGGTCGGAGCGGGGCCGAAGGTCTCGGCGATCTCCTCGGCGGCGAGGACGCGGTCATAGAGGCGAACGTCGTCGATCGCGCCGTTGAGATAGTTGGACCCGGGCAAGAGGCCGCCGATGCGGAGGCTGGTGGGCCAGGAGCGGGAGCCCGTCGGTCCGGTGCCGCTGCCGCTCAGGACGCCGTCCACATAGACGCGCATCACGCCCGTGGTGTTGTCGCGGGTGGCGGCGACATGGTGCCAGGCGCCGTTGTTGATGTTCGCCGAAGAGGCCACGGTGGTGTCGCCACCAGTGGAGCCGATGCCCAAGACAAATTTGCCGTTCACGAGCGCGGTGCCCCAGTCGGCGCCGCCGCCGCCGATTTCTCCATCGACCAGCCCCTTGCCGTTCCACCACTGGGCTCCGGCCCAGCCGGAATTATCGGTGGTCTTGACCCACATCGTGACGGTGAAGTCGTCGGTGACCGAGGCGGGGATGGTCACGCTGGACGCCGAACCGCTGAACTGCGCAGCCTGGGCGCCGGTCTTGCCCGCCGTGTAGGACACGGCGGAAGCCGTGCCGTGGAGGCTGTTGCCGCTGGCATCCTGGGCGTTGCCCTCGAAGGTGTAGCGCGCGCGAAGATTGCTTGGCGGAAGGTTCGTTCCCGGAATCACGAACAAGGTGATGCTTTGCGAAGGCGCGTTGAAGGAGATGCTGTTGCCGCCTACGGTCGCGTCGGCGAGACGGTCGATGGTGTTGGCGCCGGTCAACTGCCAGACCTCGGCGGCGCCCGCGGGCGCGAAACCGCCCAGGTTCACCGTGATCGGGGTGGTGTCGGCGAGATACTTGCAGATCACCATGACGGTGAGCGCGCCATCCGAGCTGCGCTGCGCGGCGAACGCGGCGACATTATCGGGGTTGGCAACCGCGGCCGAGACGCTGGTGTCGCCGAAGGTGCTCTTGTTGCCGTCGTAGTTGCGATACATCTTGAACGCCTTGTAGATCGGCGCGGCGGGATTGAGCCCGCCCCAGAACGTGGCCAGATCCACGCCCTCCCGGCCGAAAATCCCCAGCACGTCGGCCTGCGCGATCGCGCCGCTGATATGCCCTTCGGCGCCCCAGCTGTATTCGGTGATCGCCAGCTGGGTGTTCGGATAGTGGGTGTTCACCCATTCCTTCATTCGCGGGATCAACTTCACCGTGTTGGCGATCCAGCTCGAGGAACGATAATTGGGGTCCCACAGGTCGCGCGTGCATTCGTTGCGCTTGAGCTGGGCGGCCGTCGATTCGTCGCCTTGGCCGAACTCGCTGTATTGCGGATAATAGTGCAGGCTAAAGATATCCAGCAGGCGGCGTCCCGAGGAGTCTTCGTGGGCCTTGAGCTCCTTCAGCAACCAGGGCATGAAGTCCCAGCCGCCGTTGGCCGCGCGGTCGGTGCCGCCGCCAAACTGGGTGTCGTAGGGGCTGTTGAAGTAGTTCGGCCAGCCCCACTCCTCGGGGCCGACGATCTGGGCGTCGGGGTCCACGTCCTTGACCGCGCCGGCATAGGCGATGATCCGGTCGCGAATGCCAGCCATGGTCGGCCCCACCGGCACGATGGGCCGGTGATTCGCCGGCCAGACGCCGTGCTCGTTGTCGGTGAGGTAAAACTTGATGCCTCCGCTGGTGGAGTCGCCGAACTTGTTCACCAGGTGCTCGACCCACTGCTTCTGGAAGGCGGGGCTGTTAGGGGCGTAGGCGTCGTTGGGGTCGGCGACGATGCGAGTGCCGTCGCTGGCCAGAACGCCGTTGCCCGCGTCGGGCCACCACGGATCGCTGGCGGTCTGCGGACCGTATTTGGCTACCGAATACGGGGTGAGTCCTTCGCGATTCGGCCCGAGCTTGGCGACCCAATCGACCATGGGGATGGTCATCATGGTCTCGGCGCCGCCCGCCTTGGTCGCCGTCGTGAAGGCGTCGGCGGACAGGCTCGGCTGCGAAAAGTCCCCCTCGCCGTCGCCGAGGCTCTCGAAATACCAATCCCCGGCCCGGTTGGCGGCGTTTTGTTGCCAGTTGTAGGTGGTGGTGGCGTTGCCGCCGCGGCGATTCACCGTGATGTTCAGGTCGCTGATCGAGGCCTGATCCACCCAGTTCGCCCCGTAGATAAGCGGGCTGATCGCGCGCCGGTTCGCGTTGGCGTTAACGTTTACCGTGGCGGCGGGGTTGGCGGCCATGGCGCCGCTGGCCGCCGCAAGCATGGCGATGCCGCAGAGGGCGGCCCGACTTTTCACAAGTTTTCGGACGGACATACTGTATCGTTCGGGGATTGGGGAACCTAGGTTACTCACGAATGATTTAACGAAAAATCACCGCATGGCAACAACTCT
>CAMLNJ010000273.1 GCA_946481225.1 uncultured Verrucomicrobiota bacterium
CAAGATTTTCAAAACCCTCCTCGCCCAGTATGACGAGAAGAAGGCCACGGGCGAAATCCACCCCGAGTTCGCCGACACGGTGAAAAAGCACTTCGACTTCGGCGGAGAGCTCCTCGTCGGCCACCTGCGCTACGGCACCTCGGGCGGTTACAACATCTCGTCGTGTCATCCCTATTTCCGCCGCTCGCCCTGGCCGACGCGCAACCTCTCGCTCTGCGGCAACTTCAACATGACCAACACCGAGGAGCTGAACCAGTCGCTCGTCGGCATGGGCCAGCACCCGATCTTCGCCACCGACACGCAGGCCCTGTTGGAAAAGATCGGTTTCTTCCTCGATGAGGAGCACGAGGACATCTACCGCGCCCTCCGCGCGCAGGGTCTCAAGGGCGAGGAGATTTCCCGCCAGATCAGCGAACGCCTCGACCTCGGCCGCGTCATCACCCGCTCCGCCTCCAAGTGGGACGGCGGCTACACGCTCTGCGGCCTCGTCGGCAACGGCGACGCCTTCGTCGCGCGCGACCCCGCCGGCATCCGTCCCGCCTTCTACTTCCAGGATGACGAGGTCATCGCCTTCGCCTCCGAGCGCGCCCCGCTCCAGACGATTTTCGACCTTTCCGCTCCTCAGGTGAAAGAGGTCCCGCCGGGCCACGTCGTCGTGATGAAACGCGATGGCCGCATCTCGCAGACGCAGTTCACCGCTCCCCTGCCCCGCGCGTCGTGCTCCTTTGAGCGCATCTACTTCTCGCGCGGCAACGACCTCGACATCTACCGCGAGCGCAAGGCCCTCGGCGCCCGCCTCGCCGACCAAGTCCTCAAAGCCGTCGGCGGCGACTGGGGCCGTAGCGTGTTCAGCTTTATCCCCAACACCGCCGAAGTCGCCTACTACGGCCTCATGCACGGCCTCCGCGAAAAGCGCCGCGCCGAGGTGAAAAAGGGCATCCTCGAGGCCGCCGCCAAAGGCGAGATCACCGAGGCCCTGCTCGACGAGCTCGTCACCAACAACTGGCCCCGCGGCGAGAAGGTCGTCTCGAAGGACATCAAGTTGCGCACCTTCATCGGCCAGGAGTCGATGCGCAACCACCTCGCGAGCCACGTCTACGACATCAGCTACGGCTCAGTGCAACCGGGCGACAACCTCGTGTGCGTCGACGACTCCATCGTGCGCGGCACCACCCTGCGCAAATCCATCCTGCGCATCCTCACCCGCCTCCAGCCGCGCAAGATCGTCATCGTCTCCACCGCGCCGCAAATCCGCTACCCCGACTGCTACGGCATCGACATGTCGCAGCTCGGCAAGTTCATCGCCTTCGAGGCCGCCGTCACGCTGCTCAAGGAACGCGGCCAAACCGACCTCCTCACCGAGGTCTATCAACTTTGCCGCGAGGCCGTCGCGAAGGGCGAATCGGTCAACTACGTGCAACGCATCTACGCGCCCTTCACGCCCGACGAGATTTCGGCGAAGATCGCCGAGTTCGTCCGCCCCACCAACGTCGACTGGCACGGCGACATCGAGGTGATTTTCCAAAGCCTGGAGAACCTCCACGCCGCCTGCCCGCAGCACACCGGCGACTGGTATTTCTCCGGCAAGTATCCCACCCGCGGCGGCTACCGCGTCGTGAACCAGGCCTTCGTCAACTACTACGAAAACAGCGAAGGCGGCCGGGCCTACTAACATGGCGAAGGCGAAACTCGACGAGCACGCGCACGCCACTCCGCTGCTGCCGCGCATCCTGAACATCCGCCGCCAGAGGGTGGTATTGGACGCCGGCTTGGCCGATCTCTACGAAGTCCCCACTTTCCGGCTTAACGAAGCGATCAAACGCAACGTTGACCGCTTCCCGGAAGACTTCCGTTTTCAGCTTACCCGAGAAGAAGTTACGAACTTGATATCGCAAAATGCGATTTCAAGTCGCGGCCATGGCGGCCTTCGCACATTGCCATGGGCCTTCACCGAACACGGCTGCCTCATGGCGGCGACCGTCCTCCGCAGTGACAAGGCCGTGCAGATGAGCCTCTACCTCGTCCGCGCCTTCGTCCAGATGCGCGAGCAGATCAGCTCCAACCTCGGCGTCCTCAAGCGCCTCGCCGAAATCGACAAAAAGCTCCTCGAACACGACGTCGTGCTTCGCGAGCTCATCGAACGCCTCAGCCCGCTCCTCAACCCGCCCGCCAACGAGGACGACGCCAAGAAATCGAAAATCGGCTTTGTGGCCCGTGCCGCCCGAAGGGCACCCGCACAAGCCACCCCTGCGCTTCGCTCCGGGGCCACGCTCCGTTCGGAGCGTGGCCATCTTCGCGCTACCGCGCTACGTCATCGCGGCAACCGTTGATTCTCCGCGCTTCCCTCTCCGCCACCATCTGCATTCATCTGCCTTTATCCGCGCCCATCCGCGCAATCCGCGGTTAAAAACTCTCTCCAGCATGTCCCTCAGCTACGAATCCTCCGGCGTTAACTACGACCAGCTCGATGCCTTCAAGCGCGCCTGCCAGAAGGCCGCCAAGACCACCGCGCCCCTGCTCGAGCTCCACGGCTACGCCGAGCCCGCCAACACCCGCGGCGAGAGCTGCTACCTCATGGAGGCCGACAATCACTTCCTCGCCCACGTCGAGGAAGGCCTCGGCACCAAGAACCTCGTCGCCGACGCCGTCTACGCCCAGACCGGCAAAAATTTCTACCGCGAGATCTCGATCGATACCGTCGCCACCATCGTCAACGACCTCGTGACCTGCGGCGCGCTCCCCATCTCCGTCGCCATGCACGCCGCCGTCGGCGAGTCCGCCTGGTTCGCCGACTCCGCCCGCATGGAGGCGCTCGTCGCCGGCTGGGCCGAAGGCTGCCGCCAGGCCGGCGCCGTCTGGGGCGGCGGCGAAACCCCCACCCTCCGCGGCATCGTCAACGCGGACGCCATCGTCCTCGCCGGCTCCGCCATCGGCAAAATCGAGCCCAAGTCCCAGCGCATCACCGGCGGCGTCCAGGCCGGCGACGAGATCGTCTTCCTCGCCTCCTCCGGCGTCCAGACCAACGGCCTCTCCCTCTGCCGCCTTATCGCGTCGAAACTCCCGCAAGGCTACCAAACGCCCATCGGCCACGGCGACCCGCGCACCTACGGCGAAGCGCTCCTCGCACCCTCCGTCATTTACGTGAACTTCGTCCGCGAGTGCCAGCAGTCGGGCGTCACGCTCAACTACGTCTCGCACGTCACCGGTCACGGCTGGCGTAAACTCATGCGCCTTGACGAGCCCTTCGTTTACGAGATCCACACGCCCGGCGAGGAGCCCGCCCTCTTCAAATTTCTCCGCGAAGCCGGCCCCATCGACCTGCGCGAGGCCTACGCCACCTTCAACCAAGGCGTCGGCTTCGCCGCCTACGTCTCGCCCGACAACCTCGAGGCCACCCTCGCCGCCGCCAAGTCCTCCGGCTACCAAGCCTGGCACGCCGGCACCGTCCGCAAGCAGGGCGACCGCAAGGCCGTCACCATCCCCTCCTTCGGCCTCGAATACGACGGCAGCACCCTGCAGGTGCGCTGAACCCCAAAGCAGATTTAGCCGCAAAGAAGCGCAGAAGGCGCAAGAAACAGAGCGCTGACAATCGCCCCGACGCGCCTATAGGCGCTCGGGCGAGCCTCGTCGTCAGAGGAGAAATTTTGTGCCTTTTTGCGGCCAACCCTGCATTGGGTTTGCTGCCTTTCATGCGCCTCCGCCGCCTCACCCTCCAAAACCTCCGCAACATCCCGTTCGCGGAGTTTTCGTTTTCGGGGCGGCAGCAATTCTTCGTCGGCCAGAACGGCCAGGGCAAAACCAACCTCCTCGAGGCCGTCGGCTTCGTCACCGCCCTCCGCTCCTTCCGCACCGCCGACGCCTCGCTCCTCATCGCCCAAGGCAAACGCGAGGGCGCCCTCGCCGCCGAGTTCGAGCACGAGAAGTTCGGCCCCAGCCGCGTCGTCATCACGCTCCGCCCCGGCGGCAAGGAAGTCACCTGCGACGGCGAACGCCTCACCCGCCTCGCCGACTTTCTCGGGCGCTTCCCCACCGTCGTCTTCTCCTCGCAGGACCAGCAGCTCATCCGCGGCGCCCCCGCCCTCCGCCGCCGCTGGCTCGACCTCGCCCTCGCCGGGACCGACAAGGCCTATCTGTATTCGTTAACTAGCTACCACCGCGCCCTCGACGGCCGCAACCAACTCCTCAAGCGCCAGGCCCCCGCCGCCGAGCTCGCCGCCTTCGAGGCCCCGCTCGCCGAGGCCGCCGCCGCCCTCGTCGCCGCCCGCCGCGCCGGCGTCGAGACCCTCGCTCCCCACGTCGCCGCCGCCTACGCCGCCCTCAGCGCCGACGCCGAGCCCGCCACCCTCGCCTACGAGGCCGACACCGCACCCGAGGTCGGCGACGCCTCCGCCTGGCGCGCCCACTTCGAGAAAAGCCGCGCCCGCGACCTCCATTTTCGCAGCTCCCTCTCCGGCCCCCACCGCGACGATCTCGCCCTCAAAATCGGCGGACGCCCCGCCAAAGACTACGGATCCGAAGGACAGCAACGCTCCCTGGTCCTCGCTCTGCGTCTAGCGCAGGTGAACCACGTCCGCGCCGCCACCGGCGTGCAACCCGTGCTTCTCGCCGACGATGTCCTCGGCGAACTCGACCCCGCCCGCCGCCGGCGCTTCTGGACCGCCCTCGGCGAGGAACGCCAGGTCCTCGCCACCGGCACCGAACTCCCCGCCGCCGAACTCGGCGCCTGGGAAATCTTCCGTGTCTCCGCCGGCGCCTTCGCGCCTGAGCCCATTCCTGCCTCATGACGCCTTCTTTCCGAGGTAGGGCGGGACCGCCGGGCCCGCCGCGAGCACCAGCGACCCTCGCCACGCTATCGGCGCGCCCAGCGGTCGCGCCCTACCGCGCATGAGCTTCGACACCACCGCGTGGCTCTTCGCCGCCTTCGCCGCCGTCGTCGTCGGCCTATCCAAAACCGGCGTGCCCGGTCTCGGCATGCTCGCCGTGGCGATCTTCGCCAACCTCATGCCGACCAAGCAGGCCAGCGGCTTCGTCCTGCCGCTCCT
>CAMLNJ010000274.1 GCA_946481225.1 uncultured Verrucomicrobiota bacterium
CGCCGGGCGGGGGGGGGGGCCAACCCCAAGCGGGGGGGGGGGTTTCGTTGTGTGTTCCCCCCGCCGCCGCCCCCCCCCCGGTGGGCTCCGCATTTTACAACGGCGGTGGGGGGGCGGGCCGCTCCCGGTCCGGCGCGTTTCATGAGCGATTTTCCTCTTCTTCAAGCCACCGGGCTGCACAAGAGCTACCTGAGCGGGGATCGCCGCCTCGAGGTGTTGCGCGGCGTTGATCTCGCGGTGCATGCCGGCGAAAGCGTGTCCATCCGCGGCGAGTCGGGTTCGGGCAAATCGACGTTGCTCAATCTCCTCTCCGGTCTCGACGCGCCTGATCCGGGCGAGCTGCGCTGGGAAGGCGCGACCAGCATCGACGCCGCCCGTCGCGGGCGCCTGCTAGGGCTCGTGTTCCAGGCTTTTTACCTCGTGCCCGAGCTGGATGCGGAGGCGAACGTGCTCCTCGCCGCGCGTCTTCTCGGCAAGGTCGGCACGGCCGAGCGCGAACGCGCGCGAGAGTTGTTGCGCAGGGTCGGACTCGGCGAGCGCGCGCACCATACGCCGGCG
Source organism: uncultured Verrucomicrobiota bacterium (assembly GCA_946481225.1). Next base: position 559 of record CAMLNJ010000274.1, read on the forward strand.
AAGCTCTCCGGCGGCGAACGCCAGCGCGTGGCCATCGCCCGGGCGTTGATGAATCGCCCGAAGCTGATCCTCGCCGACGAGCCGACCGGCAACCTCGACGAGGGCAGCGGCGACGCGATCATCGAGTTGTTGCTCTCGCTCGGCCGCGAGGAAGGCTGCGCGCTCGTGCTCGTCACCCACAAGGTCACCCACGCCGACCGCTGCGCGCGGCGTCTATTTTTGCGCGAGGGCGGCTTTCACGCCGTCTGACTTCCATTCGATTTACGATGAACCTGTTTTCCTCCCCGAAGCCCAAGGTGAAATGCGGCGTGGCCGGCGTCGGCTCGCTCGGGCAGCATCACGCCCGCATCTACGCGGCGCTGCCGAACGTGGAGTTCATGGGCATCTTCGAGGCCAACGACGAGCGGGCAAAGGAGATCTGCGCGCGGCACAACTGCCGCCGCTTCGCGAGCATTGAAGAACTCGGGGAGGCTTGCGATGCCGTCTCGGTGGTCGTGCCGACGGATCGCCACGAGCAGGTGGCGCTGCCGCTCCTCGCGCGGAAGACGCACCTGCTGATCGAGAAACCGATCACGGCCACGCTCGAAGAGGCCGAACGCGTGCTCGCCGCGGCGCAGGCGAGCGGCTGCATCGTGCAGGTCGGGCACATCGAGCACTTCAATCCCGTGATGAGTTTTCTTGAGAAACACATCGATCGTCCCGGCTATATCACGACCGAGCGCCTCGCGCCGTATACGCCTCGAGGCACCGAGGTCGGCGTGGTGCTTGACCTCATGATCCACGACATCGGCATCGTGCTGGCGCTGGTGAAGTCGCCGATCCGCAAGATCGACAGCGTCGGCATCAGCGTGCTCTCGAAGACCGAGGACATCGCCAATGCGCGCATCGAGTTCGAGAACGGCTGCGTGGCCAACCTCAGCGCCTCGCGCATGAGCCTGAAGAAAAACCGCGAGATCCGCGTCTTTCAGGACAACGCCTACCTCTCCCTGGATTTCATGAACCAGAAAGGGCACCTCGTGAAAAAGAGCGACGTGATCGCCTATGGCCTGAAGGTGAAGGTCGGTCTGGCGAAGCCCGGGGACGCGAGCGAGATTCCCGTCGGCGAGATTCCGATCGAGAAGGACGAGCCGCTGAAGCTGGAGTTGCAGCATTTCACGGAAAGCGTGGCCGAGTTGAAGCAACCGAAGGTCGGCGCAACGCTCGGCAAGACCGCATTGGAGGTCGCGATCCAGATCTCGGAACAGATCAAGGCGGCGAAGCGGTGAAGAGTTTTAACGCAGAGACGCAGAGGCGCGGAGACGAAGGAAGCGGGAGGCATCATGGCTGAGTCGCTGCCATTCAGATTCGATGCACCGAAAGACGGTCGCGTGGATCTGCTCGTCATCGCGGGCGAGCACTCGGGCGACGAGCATGCGGCGCGATTGGTCGCGGACCTGCGGGCGAAGCGGCCCGGCTTGGCGGTCTGTGCGCTGGGAGGGAAACACCTCGCGACGGCGGGCGCGCAGTTGTTGCACGACCTGACGGCGTCGTCGGTCGTCGGCTTCGTCGAGGTGTTGAAGAACTATTCTTTCTTCAAGGCGCTCTTCGACGAGACGCTGCGCTGGATCGCGGAGCACAAGCCGCGCGCGGTGTGCTTCGTCGACTATCCCGGAATGAATCTCCGGCTGGCCGCGGCGTTGAACGAGCGTGGGCTCGCGGCGAAGGCGGGCGGGCCGGTAAAGTTGCTCTTCTATATCTCGCCGCAGATATGGGCGTGGAAGGCGAAGCGGCGCTTCAAAATGGCGCGGCACCTCGACGCGCTCGCGTGCATCTTTCCGTTCGAAGTCGAGTGTTACGCCGACACCGACTTGCCGGTGGAGTTTGTGGGCCATCCGTTTTTGGCGGAGGATTACGAGGCTCCGGTGTGCTACGATTCCGCCGCGCCGGTGCTGTTGTTGCCCGGTAGCCGCAAGCAGGCGGTCGGGCGGATCTGGCCTGTTTTGCGTGCGGGGTATCTCGCTTACGGGAAGCGGCCGGCGCGGGTGATTTTTCCGAGCGCGGCGATTCGCGATGTGGTCGAGCAGGGTGGGGTGCCCAAGGGCGTGGAGCTGATTGCCAATACCGGAGAGCCGGTGGCGGCGTCGGCGGTGCTGACCTCGAGCGGCACGATGTCGCTGCATTGCGCGATCGCAGGGTTGCCGGGCGCGATCGCCTATCGGGCCAATCCGTTGACTTATCTGCTGGGGCGAATGCTGGTGAAGATCCCGTATCTCGGGATAAACAATCTTCTCCTGCGCGAGCCGATGTATCCGGAGTATCTGCAAGGGGTGGCGTCGCCCCAGGCCCTCGCGGCGGAGTTGCGCGACTGTCTGGAGAATCCGGCGCGAGCGGAGAAAACGCGCGCGCAGACTGCGGCGTTGAAGGCGATCTTGCGGCAGCCGGCGAGCGGGACGGTGGCCGATTGGGCGTTGCGGCGCGGCGGCTTATAGCGGGCGCCGTCAGCCCCAAGACTCCTTATTGCAGGCTTTCAGTCGGGCGTGGGCGAGCTCGCGCCCCGACGTGTCGCAAGGGGGGCAACATTGTGTAGAGCCTGGACGTCCCGGCGACGCGCAGCTTGATCTGGAATTCTGCGGCGTGTTCCTGCGCTGGTGGGGGGACGTGGTTCGCGCCGCCGAGGTCTACTTGGCGGACTTTGTCGACGAAGAGCTCGGCGTTGCGATTCCGATAGCCGCGCTTGAATTTGCCCGGCCTCGCGTCGCAATCCGAGCGGCCGCGGACCGAGCCGGACTCGCTGCTGCGGAGAGGGACATGACGAAGCATCCGTCGGGAACGCGGATGAAGAACGGGCCGATCCTCCGCGGCCGGAAGAGGTTGGCTGGTGCGGGCCTGCTCGGTTGTCCCGACGGGCCCGCTACAGGTGAAGTCCTCCTTTTTGGGCCGCCGCGTCCGGCGGCCGAGGGCCGGGCCGCTCGATGGCCCGCGGGTGTAGTTATTTAATCGATACGAAGGTGCGACGGATGGGGTCGGTGGTAGATCTCGATGGCTACATGGCCCGTGCGTTTGAGGATGCATCGATGGATGCGGGGCGTAGGCTGGTGCCCGCCCACCGGAGACGCCGCAGCTTTTCTGGATCCACTTTTTCGGAGGGGAGGGCGGCGGCGGCGGCGCGCCGTAGGGCGGATGACCGGAAAAGACGAGGTGGTTGCGGGACGACGGTGGGAGGTCGGCCGCGGGGACGACGCGACTCATGCATCGGCGGGAATGCATCACGTGCCGTAGGCCCTCTGGCCTTGGCACATTTTGCCAAAATGCGTCCGTATCTTGGCCCTCGTAGGCCGGCGGCCCGTCGTCGAAGACCGGCACCGGGGATTTCCTACCCGCAGAGCCCGGAACTGCCCGGGACTTTGTGCGTGACGCTCGGTGCCGCTTGGCCAATCCTCCCACTATCCCCTCATGAAGATATCCTCGATCCTCGTGTTTTCTCCGCTCTTGGCGCTCGCCGCGGCCCCGATGCCAGCGCAAGCACAGCCGGCCTCGGTGATAAACGGATCTGCGGAGCAGGTGGATCTGATCGAGGTGACCGAGGTGAAGTTTCTCGGTGCCAAGATCCTATCGGGCGATACGTGGCTGGAAACGAGTGTTGAGGTGTCCGTCAAACCCGGCGGCCGGTCTATTTCCGGCGAGTTCGTCGACAAGGTGCGCGTAACGCTCAACCTCGGTTTGGAATCGGGGGAGGGGGCGGCGAAGAAGTGGGCTTTCTATCGTTCCAGCGCCGAGGCCGTCAGTCTCGAAGGTGGGGCTAAGGCAATCTTTCGCTTCTATTTGCCCCCTGAGGTGCTGAAGCGTGATCGGGTATCCCTTGGCGAAGCGAACAAGCTGTATGCCGTCGAGTTGGAGGCGGCGGGGAAACCCGTGCAGACAAGCCGTGCCGGTGTTTCTGCGAAGATAACGAGCGAGGACGCGCGCCGCGTGTTTCTTTCCAGGGTCGTTTCTGAAGGCTCTCGAAACGAGGGAGTCCTTGTCCCGCAACATCTTTCGCCTTTCGCGCACGACGCGCAGCGTCGTGCGCCGAGTGTCGTGCGCCGGGACGGGCAGCGTTGAGGCCCCGTATTGAGCTGGCTGGCGGTAAGTTTCGGCTTGCTGCATTTTCCTCCTACTGAAACACACCTTTTCCCCTATGTCTTTACCCCGCGTTCTCGCCGTGGACTGCGGCGCCGGTCACCTCGCTTGCGGGCTTGTGACCAGCGACAAGTCCGGACGTCTGCAACTCGAGAAGCTCGCGCTCGACGCCTTCAATCCCGACGCCTCGCTTGAGGCCGACTGGACGGGGATGATCGGACAAGCACTCACCGAAACCGCGCGCCGCGAAAAATTCGTCGGCGCTTCGACCATAGGCCTTCCGGGGCATCATATTCTGGGGAAATTCATCAAGACGCCCTCGGTCGAAGAGTCCAAGCGCGCCAAGATCGTCCAATACGAGGCTCAGCAGACTATCCCGAATT
>CAMLNJ010000275.1 GCA_946481225.1 uncultured Verrucomicrobiota bacterium
GGCGGCGACCGTGAGGGCCGGCGCGGAAGATTGAGCGCGAGGTTTTCGCGCCTTCCGGCCGCGACCGGCGGGCTCGATCGCAACCGGAAACGCGGGGGCCGGATCCTCGATCCAAACTTTCATGGTCCGGGCCACGTCCATCAAAAACACTTCACCAAGATTCTCCAGCGCAGTGGTAAAAGCCTGGTTGTTGCCATAGACCTCGTCGCCTCCGATCCATCGATGCGTCGAGCCCCTCTCCCGCGCGCCCAGGATCATCTCCAGCGCCAGCTCGGTCTTGGTCAGATGTCGCCGCCGCGCCGCGGGGACCTTGGCCTTGGCGCAACGCGCGTCGTCGGCCGCCCAGTCTTCCGGCAAGAACAAGCGAAAGTCCACCGGCGCCACTCTCTCCCCCGCCCCCTGGGACAAGAACACGGCCACCTGACAGTTCTCCAGCTTGCCCAGGCGTCCGCAATACTGGCGCTTCACGCCGACCGACGCGTCGCCCTTCTTCACAAACGAGGTCTCGTCCAAGTAAAGCGCGCTGTCCGCGTGACGCCCCAGCACCGCCTCCACCTCGCCCGCGACTTGTCGCATCAAGGCTTCGTGATCCCAGGGAGAGTCGCTCAAGAACTGCTGCATGCCCTGATAGTTGCTCTCCGCCACGTCCGCCTCGATTCGCTCGATGTTTTTTCGCCGCTGCGTGCCCAGCAGGCCGCTCAAATAGGACCGCGCATGCGTCCCCACGTCTTTGCCCCTCACGATAAAATGGTGCTCAAACATCTCGCAGTGCTCCAAAAATCGGTGCGCCAAGCAGCGCACGCCTTGCGTGTCATTTTTTTAATGCGCCGGGCCGACGCGTGGACTGATTGCGACTGCGACAACGAGCGAGATCGCAGCCAGAATCAAGAAATATCTTAACAAAGTAGAACTAGGGTGTGTCTGGGAAAGAAGTCGGGCCAGCGTGAGAGGATGAAAGGGTGCTCGGCCAAGGCGACCGAGGCGGAGGCGACCCAGCGGGTCGTGCCGCCGAGGTCAACACCGGCCCAGTGCCCTTTCTCCCTCCACTCGCAGAGCGCCAGCGATGATCTGAATTCTTTCCCAGACACACCCTAACCAAACGCGACGCGGACGGCCTCGCGGTCGCGCAACAAGCGGCTGAGCTCGCTCAACGAAAGCGGCTTGGACGCCATGCCGTCCACCCGAAGCCCCTCGTAAGCGTGCCGCTCCCCCGGCGACAACACCCCCGACACGACGTAGATCCGCCCCTCGAAACGCCGCGCCCGCAACTCCCGCACCAGGTCCAGCCCCTCCCGCCCCGGCATCCGGTGGTCGGTGACCACCAAATCAAAATCAGCCTGGTCCAGCTGCGCCAGGGCCGTCGCCACCTCGGCCGCCACTATCACCTCGAAACCAAGGAAGTGCAGCGCCTCGTCCATAAACGACCTCACCTGCAAGTCGTCATCCACCAGCAACACTCGTTTTTTCATGATCAATTGATTCGTCGATGCGCCCTCCCGAAAGAGCGTTTTGGTAACTTCGCATGCATAGGTGTCTTTGCCTACCAAACAGTCAATCTCGGAGCTTTCATCGTCCCGTCGAGGGAGCATTCCTCCTGCGTGGCCAAGCTTAGCGATCAAGTCAGCGTGCGCATCTCCCCCGAGTGGCGGGAGGCGCTTCGCGCCATCGAGGACAAGCACCGCATCCCGCCGCCCGAGTTCATCCGCGGCCTGGTCGAGGCCGGACTCCGATTCTACCAGGAAAACGGCTGGTTCGCCTTCCCGGTGAGCGTGCAACCCGTGCGCGACTACGTGCAGGCCGTGGCCGAGACCCAGAACCGCTACGAAGCCACCGGCACCGCGGCCCCCGCCTCTCCGGGCGCGAAGGCCAAAAAAGCCGCGAAATAAACCTCGAGCGAGCCCCGGCCGGAATCCCGCTCGTCTTGCCCGCCGTGCCGCGCGCGGCCGCGCCCTGCCCCGCCTTGTCTCCGCCGCGCGGCGCCCGCGTTTGACCCCTCCGCCCGCCACCCTACCGTGCTCGGCCCATGCGTCTCGGCGACCTCCAAGGCCTGCAAACGCTCATGCTGCCCGACTCTTGGCAGCGCGACGCCGTGCATGCCCTCCAATCCGGGCGCGACGTGGTCGTCGACGCCCCCACCGGAGCGGGGAAAACCCATGTTTTCGAGCGCTTCATCGAGCAGGCCAACTTCGCCCGCCGCGCCGTTTTCACCGTCCCCACCCGCGCCCTCGCCAACGACAAATACGCGGAATGGCGCGCCCGCGGCTGGCGCGTCGGCATCACCACCGGCGACCTCTCCGTCTCGCCCCGCGCCCCCGTCGTCGTCGCCACCCTCGAGGCCGCCCAAGGCGCCCTCCTCCGATCCCATTTCCCGCGTAGCGACCAAGCCGATACGGCCTCCGCCTCCGCTTCTTCCCCCTCGGCCGGCTCCCCCGCCGCCGCTACCCGCGGCGACCTGCCGGACCTGCTCGTCATCGACGAATACCAGTGGCTCGGCGATCCCGCGCGCGGCAACCACTACGAGGGCGTCCTCGCCACCCTGCCCGCCTCGGTGCAACTGCTCCTCCTCTCCGGCTCCGTCGCCAACCCCGAGGACGTCGCCGCCTGGCTCGCGCGCCTCGGCCGCCGCGTCGAGGTCGTGCGCACCGCCACCCGCCCCGTTCCGCTCGAAGAGGTCGAGATCGACGATCTCGTCCAGGGCCTCCCGCGCGAGATCGAGGGCTTTTGGTCGCGCCGCGTCGCCGGCGCCCTCCGCGAAGGCCTCGCGCCCGTGCTGGTTTTCGCGCCGCACCGCGCCGACGCCGAGCGCCTCGCCCGCCAGTTCGCGCGCGAGCTCCCGCTCGCCGATCCGCTCCCGCTCACGCCCGAGCAGGAATCCATGGCCGGCCCCGGCCTCGCCAGGCTCCTCCAGCGCCGCATCGCCTACCACCACAGCGGGCTGAGCTACGCGCAACGCGCCGGCCTGGTCGAACCGCTCGCCAAGGCCGGACAACTTCGCGCCGTCGTCGCCACCCTCGGCCTCGCCGCCGGCATCAATTTTTCCCTGCGCTCCGTCATGCTCACCGCCGCGAGCTACCGCGTCGGCGCCATCGAGCGCGACATCGCCCCCCACGAGCTGCTCCAGATTATAGGCCGCGGCGGCCGCCGCGGCCTCGACGAGACCGGCTACATGCTCGTCTCCGGGCGCACTCCGCGCCTGCGCCGCGCCTCCCCCCTCCGGCTCAAGCGCGCCGCCCCGCTTCCCTGGGCCGCCCTGCTCCGCCGCCTCGCCCCCGGCGACTCCGCCCTCGCCCTCGCGCCGGACGCCGCATCGCGCTTCTTCACCGAGGCCCCGCTCCGCCTCGGCTCCGAACTCACCGCGCTCCACCCGCCCTCCGCCCTGCCCTGCGGCCTGCTCACCGACACCGGCCGCGCCCGTCTCGTGCGCCGAAAACGCGATCCCTTCCCCGGCTGCCGCGCCTGCGCGCTCCGCCCCGAATGCCTCGCGCTCTCCACCGAGCCCACCCCGCTCTGGGAATGGAACCGCGTCGGAGTGCTCGACAAAGCCCTGCGGCTCACCGCGCGCGGCGCCATCGTCGCCGTGTTTCTCGGCCCCGAGGGGCTCGCTCTCTCCGCCGGCCTCGAGGACCGCCGCTACCCGGTCGACCACCTGCTCTTCGACTGCGCCAACCTCTTCGCCGGCGACCGCTTCGCCGGCACCAACCCGCGCCGCCTCGGCCGCCTCGCCTCGGTCTGCGAAAGAACCTACCGCCGCCTCACCATCGAGGGCTACCTCGCGGAAGGCCTGCCGCCCGCCTACGGTTACGGCGCGAGCGAAATCGTGCAGGCCGTGGCCGAGGGCACCACCTCGCGCGGCGCGCTCGCCCACATCCTCGCCGACGACATGGCCCAGGCCGGCCGCGGCGACATCGACCGCCTCCTCACCGAGTGGCGTAGCTTCCTCCGCAACCTCGCCGCCGCCGAGCCGCTCGACGCGGCCCTCCCCTTCGCGACCGCGCCGCTCCGGGACCGCTGGGACGAGGCCCGGGCCCTCGCCGCCCGCCTGCTTGGCGACGCCCGCGCGGCCGAGCTGCCCGAGCTCCCGCCCCTCACCCCGGAACAGCGCCGCCCCGTGCAACACCGCCTCGGCCGCGCCGTCGCCTTCGCCAAAACCCGTTGATCGCGCCGCGACCTCGCCCCGCTCGCCCGCGCGCCATCACTCGCCGCCCCCCGCCCGCCAGGCCCGGGGCGACATCCCCGTCTCGGCGCGGAAAACCCGCGAAAAGTGAAACGCGTCCGCGAAGCCCAACGCCGCCGCCACCTCCTTCACCCGGACCCCCGGCTCGCGCAGCCGCTCCGCCGCCAGGCGCACACGCCGCCCGCGGAGGTAGTCGCCCGGCGTCGTGCCGAGGAAACGCTTGAAAAGCCGGCACACCGTCTCGCTCCGCAGCCCCGCCGCCGCCGCGATCTCGGCCGTGCTTTTCAACCGCGCCGCCTCCGCGTCGACCAGCTCCCGGCAACGCTCGAAACTCGTCCGCGCCGAGTCGTCGCCCGCGTCCGCCCCGCCCGGCGTCGCCACCGCCGCCGCGCCGCTCGCCGCCGCGAGCTTGAGCAACAACACCCGCGCCAGATGCCCGAGGGCCGCCTCCGCCGCCGCGCCCGGCCGCGCTCCCTCGCGCAATATCCACTCGAAGGTCTCCCGCGCCTCGCCCGGCGCCTCGATCATCCGCACCCGGCCGTCCACCAGCCCGGTCTCCGCCAGCGCCGCCTCCGCGCCCGCGCCCTCCAGCCAGAGGTAATAGCGCCGCAGCGGGCGGCGCGCGTCGCTCCGCCGCCCGCGCCGCGTCTCGGGGCCGATCGCGTAGACCGCCCCCGAGGCGAGCGCTTCGCGCCGGCCCGCCACCTCGGCCTGGCCGCGGCCGCCGGCGATGTATTCTATCTCCCAATACGGGAAATCCCGCCGCTGCGCGTAGCTGCCCGCGGCCAGCGACTCCCGGCCGCCGCCGACCACCCGCCAGCCCCGCCCGTTCCGCGGGCCCCGGCGGCCTTCGGACCG
>CAMLNJ010000276.1 GCA_946481225.1 uncultured Verrucomicrobiota bacterium
GCTGAAGTGCCTGCCGAACGTGCAGAACATGGATTGGAACGAACGGCGCTATCGGAGGTTTTTGGAACGCATGGCGGAGGTGGGGCTGATCCTGCTGGCGCACACGGGAAGCGAGCGGACGATGCCGGTGCTGCGTCCGGAGCTGGCGAGTCCGCGGATGCTCACGCAGGCGCTGGAGATTGGCGTGACCTGCATCGCGGCGCATTGCGGCACGGGCATGATCGCGCTCGATCCGGACTACTTCGGGGAGTTCGTCGCGATGACGAAACGTTATCCGAACCTTTATGGGGACAACAGCGCGCTGGCGGGGCTGAGCCTGCGATTTCGTCCCTGGCAGATGCGGGCGATTCGCGGGGACGCGGAGCTGGCGGCGCGGATCCTTTACGGCAGCGACGTGCCGGTGCCGTCGAGCGGGCTGGTGATGGCGGCCTTCGGGATGATCGGATGGGACGACTACGCGGCATCGCGCGAGTTCGAGGGCACGATGGCGCGGGACCTGATGTTGAAACGGGCGCTGGGATTTGCGCCGGAGAGCGAGACTCGGCTGGCGGGTTTGCTGCGGAAGCGCGCGTGAAAGGCCGGTTTTAGGGCAAAAGCGCGTGTGTTTTGGCCAAGATACGCGGGGGCTTTGACCTAGGCGGGGCGGGGGGCGGCGGGGTTTGATGATAAGGAATGACAATTCCGAGTATTATCCAGGGTGGCATGGGCGTGGCCGTATCGGGCTGGCGGCTGGCTCGCGCCGTGTCGTTGCGCGGCCAGCTCGGGGTGGTCTCGGGCACATTGCTACCGGTGGTGCTGGCGCGTCGCCTGCAAGCGGGCGACGAGGCGGGACACCTGGCTCGGGCGATCGCGGCGTTTCCGGACAAGGCCGTGGCGAACCGGGTGATGGAGCGCTACTTCAAGGCCGGCGGCAAGGCGGCCGACCAGGGCTATGCGGCGGTGCCGATGCCTTCGGCGCAGCCGGTCCAGGCTTGGGTGGAGCTGGCGATGGTGGCGAATTTTTGCGAAGTGTGGCTGGCCAAGGAGGGGAACGACGGCGTGGTGGGAATCAACCTCCTCGAGAAGATGCAGACCGGCACGCTGGCCTCGCTCTACGGCGCGATGCTGGCGGGCGTGGACGTGGTGCTGATGGGGGCGGGCATCCCGCGCGCCATCCCCGGCGTGCTCGACAAATTCGCGACGGGCGATGCGGCGGAGCTGGCGCTGGACCTGGTTGGCACGGTGCCGGCGGGCGTGTCGGCGCCGCGGATTCGTTTCGATCCCCGCGAGTGGCTGTCCGAGGCGCCGTCGAGGCTGGCGAGGCCGCTGTTTCTCGCGATCGTGAGCTCGGCGGCCCTGGCGACGACGCTGGCGCGCAAGGCGACCGGGCGCGTGGATGGCTTCGTGATCGAGAGTCCCGCGGCGGGCGGGCACAACGCGCCGCCGCGCGGGGGCGGCACGCTCGATGCCGAAGGGCAGCCGGTCTACGGTCCGCGCGACGAGCCGGAGCTGGCGAAGTTTCGCGCCCTCGGGCTGCCGTTCTGGCTGGCGGGCGAGCGGGCTTCGGCGGAGGGGCTGGCCGGGGCGCGTGAGCTGGGCGCGGCGGGCGTGCAGGTGGGCACGGCTTTTGCGTTTTGCGCGGAGTCGGGGCTCGATCCCGCGATCAAGGCAGAGGCTTGCGCCCTGAGTCGCGAAGGCAGGGTGAAGATCTTCACCGATCCGCAGGCGTCGCCGACGGGGTTTCCGTTCAAGGTGCTGGGCCTGGAGGGCAGCCTTTCGGAGGCGTCCGTGTATGCGGCGCACGAGCGGCGCTGCGATCTCGGGTATTTGCGCGAGCCCTACATGAAGCCGGACGGCTCGCTGGGCTACCGTTGCGCGGCGGAGCCGGTCGAGGATTTTGTGGCGAAGGGCGGCACCGTCGCCGAGACGGTCGGGAGAAAGTGCCTGTGCAACGGGCTGCTCGCCGCGGTCGGGCTTGGGCAGGTGCGGTCGTCCGGCGCGGCGGACGGATCGACCTGGACCGAGCCGCCGATCGTGACGGCGGGCGCGGAGACGGCGGAGATCGCGCGTTTCCTCGCGCCAGGAGCGGAGAGCTACACCGCGGACGACGTGCTGGATCGGATGCTTGCGCCGGTTGGTTTCGTCCATCCGGCCGGCGACATCGTTCGGTGAGGGGGCGTGGGTCCGTCGCGAGCGGATCTCGCAGAAAACCTTTGCATCGCGCCCCGGCCGCTCGGCAGGGTGATCTCGTGATCGGATGATCCGGCCCGCCGTGCTAAACCGCCACGGCGGCATCGGAGCCAACTCGCTGTTCGTCCAGATCGGCGGTTTCAACCTGCTCATCGACGCCGGCCTGAATCCGAAGCGCCCTGGCCTCGACGGCATGCCCCACCTGGACTCCGTCCGGGATGTTCACATCGACCTCATCGTCGTCACCCGTTGCCACCTTGACCACATCGGCAGCATGCCGGTGGCGATGCGGCACCATCCAAACACTCCCGTGATGATGAGCGAGGGCAGCCGTCTCATCATCGAGAAGACGCTCCACCACTCGGCCAACGTGATGCAGCGCCAGAAAGAGGAGGACAACATCGCCGGCTACCCGCTTTTTCCCACGACGAGATCGAGCGGCTTGCCCCGCGCATGAAGTCGCTCGCCTACGGCAAACCGCGTCGCGTCCGCGGTCGGAACGACGAGATCGAGATCATGTTTCACCGCGCGGGCCATGTCGCCGGGGCCGTCGTCATCGAGATCACCTACAAGCACCGGCAGATTTTCTTCACCGGCGACGTGTTGTTCGGGAACCAGCGCACGTTGCCCGGCGACCCCGTGCCGCTGCGCTGGCGCTCAGCGAGACCGGAGGCGGGACTTGGGGCCGGAGGCTGAGGCGGTTTGGCTTTCGGATCTCGTTTCTTGAATCTCGTTTCTCACGAAACGAGCCACGGGGGGGCGCGGTGCGCGCGGGGTGGGCGGGTTCGCGCGGCGGGAGGGCCCGCAGCGGCCACATGTGAGCGTCACGGGATCAGGGTCCGGAAGCGCTCGCGGCAGGTTGTAGCCACCACGAATGCATCGGTCGAAGCATTCGAGAAGAGCAACCGACTCAAGGAGACGGAGGGGGCTGGGCGCGGTGCTCGACGCCCTTGGCCCTACACGCGTATCGGCTACATCGAGCCCGGCGCCGGCTCGCCCCCGCCAAACCCCCGCATGAACCGCGGCTTTGTCGCTTTTCAACGTCGGGAGCTCCCCGGCTCTTCGTAGGAGAAATTACCCTACACGCCGTGGGGATGGCCGTGGCGAGGCAAACATCGCCCCGACCCTCGACCTGCCGCACATTTTTGCCATCGAGCGGCTGCGGCACATCCGCGACGGCGACGCCGCGTTGGCCGACAAGGCGCCCGCATCCCTAACCCCGGCGATCAAACGACACGACCTTCCCGCTCATCCCGTTGACGTCCCGGCCGCCCTTCGCCCTTACCGCGCAAGTCGCCCGTCCCACCCCGAAAGACCGTCTTTATGCCGACAAGCACCGACACCCTCGCCGCAACTACCGCCGTCGCCACCGCCGATCAGGCCGTGCGCCCCAGCCTGCGATTCCTCGACGCGCTCTTCCCCGGCCAAAGCCTGCAACGCGTCTCCTTCGCGCTCTGGGAAGGCACCCTGTGGCCCGACGCCACGCCGCGCGCCGCGACCCTCCGGCTCAATCACCTCGCCGCCCTCCGCCGCATGTTCGAGCCCGGCACCGAGTTGGGTCTTGCCGAGGCCTATCTGCACGACGACTTCGACATCGAGGGCGAGTTCGAGGCCTCTTTCGAGCTGGCCGACGCGCTCACCGCCAAGCGCGGCTGGCTGCGCATGCTCTCGCTGGCCAACCAGCTGCGCGGCCTGCCCACGGCCCCCGACGCCCCCGACGTCGGCGCGGCGCCCAATCGCTCGTTTTTCAGCCGGCAGAAGGAAAAACACAGCCTGCGCCGGGACCGGGAGGCGGTCTCGTTTCACTACGATGTCTCCAACGAGTTCTACCGCCTTTGGCTGGACCGCCAAATGGTCTATTCCTGCGCCTACTTCCAGCACGAGGAGCAGTCGCTCGACGACGCCCAGGTCGCGAAGTTCAGCCACATCTGCAAAAAACTCCGCCTGCGCTCCGGACAGCGCCTGCTAGACATCGGTTGCGGCTGGGGCGGCCTCGCCGTGTATGCGGCTCGTAACTACGGCGTGTCCGTGGTGGGCGTGACGCTCAGCGAGCGCCAGCACGCCGAGGGCGTCGCCCTCGCCGCCCATCACGGCCTGTCCGACCGCGTTGATCTGCGCCTGCTCGACTACCGCGAGCTGCGCGAGTCCGAGGGCTTCGACGCCATCGTGAGCGTGGGCATGGCCGAGCACGTCGGCCTGGAGGAGTTGCCCCGCTATTTTCAGGCGGCGGAGAAGCTGCTCAAGCCCGGCGGCTTGTTCCTGAACCACGCCATCGGCGAAGGGCCGCGTTATCGTCCGGCGCAAGGGCCGTCGTTCATCGACGAATACGTTTTCCCCGACGCCGACCTGCCGCCGATCCGCACCATCGCGCGCGACGCCGAGGCCGCCGGCTTCGAGGTGCGCGACGTGGAGAATCTGCGCGAGCACTATGCGATGACTTTGCGCCATTGGGTGCGCAACCTGACCGCCCGGCACGACGAGGCCCTCGCGTTCGTCAACGAGCCGACCTACCGGGTGTGGAAGCTCTACATGGCCGGCTCCGCGCACGCCTTCGAGTATGGCGGCATCGCGGTCTACCAGACGCTGTTGGCCAAGCTGTCCGCCGATGGGCGCGCCGGCCTGCCGCTCACGAGGAACGACTGGTATCGGTGAGCCTCGCCGCGGGCCCGACCCGGCCCGCCACGGCGGCGGATTGTTTCGGGGGCATCGGGGAAGGTCCGGGTTGCGTGATGTCCCCGGCCATGCCGCCAAAGAGGCCGGCGTCGATGTTGGCGACGCCTTGGCCGATGCACTCGCGGCTTTTGTCGGAGGAAGTGTCGGTGTGGTCGTCGACGTCAGTTCCACGGGACGTCGGGGAAG
>CAMLNJ010000277.1 GCA_946481225.1 uncultured Verrucomicrobiota bacterium
GGCGTGGTAAACGAGGCCGAGATGGCGGCGCACGAGTTCGGCGAAGGCGTCCTGCGAGCCTTCGGCGGCGTAGCGTTGGAGGAGGGCGGCGTCATCGTTCATCGGCGTTACGCTTGGTAATGGCCGCCGAACGAGGAACCGAACACGGAAAATGACGCGCGGTGGGTCGTCGCTTTCCGGCGGGAGAGACAAGGGAGCTGGAAGCTCCCGCTACTCTTGGCGCGTGGATGTCGAAACACGGGCGGAGGGACCCGCCCGTCCACCTGAAATGCTACGGTGCCGCGAGGAGGGCGGCGGCTTGCTCGGCGGTGAGGGCGTCGGATTTTTCGAGCCAGGCTTTTGCGGCGGGGCGGTCTTTGGCGAGCCAGTCGCGGAGGTGTTTGGTCACGTATTCGAGGCGCAGGGCGGGGTCCGCGAGCTGCGCGTAGAGGTCCGCGGTGGCGGCGCGAGGCGCGGCTTCCACGCCCGAAGTGGCGAGGGACTTGAGGTAGATGCCGCGCGAATAGGGCTCGGCAACCTGTTCGGCCCAGCGTAGGGCGGCGACCGGATCCTGGCGCGACCATGCATGGAAAATCCTCGAGTCGCCGTCGTAGGGCGGGTAGCCAAAGGCCTCGTTTTGGGACATTCTCCAGCGGTGGGCGGCGCCGGGATCGGTCTTTGCCCAGGCATCGGAGATGGTTCGGCGGGCGGCGATCTTGGTCTGGGGGTCTTGCAGGGCCTGATACTCGGCGATGGCGGTGGCGGGCTCGGTGAGGGCGATGGTGGCGAGGATGGCGGCGTGGGTCTGGACCGTGGCGGCTTTGACGCCTGGATCGTCGGCGTGTTGATGGATCCAGGCGAGGGCGGCGGAGGGGGCGCGGGTTGCCCATTCGCTGAGAGCGTTGGAGAGAGCGAGGGTGCGGTCTCGGCTGTCGGCGCGGGCGAGGGCGAAGGGAAGCCCTTTTTCAGGGTGGTCCAAGTCGGGGCTGCGGGAGGCTTTCTCCAGCATCTGGGCGCGCAAGGAGGCGTCTTGGATTTTGGCGAGCCATTGTAACGCGGCGTCGGAATCGCGGGCGCCCCAATAGGAAAAAAGTTCGGCGAGCGAGGCCTGGTTTCGCGGGATGTCGGGGTGGGCCTGGAGCGTGGCGAGAAGGGACTGGGCCATGACGGAGTCGTTTTTCGCCAAGTGCCAGAGCGCATCGAACCAAGAGGAGGCGTCGGCTTGGGTCTCGCCGGCCAGCCATCGCAGGGCGGCGGCGGGGTCGTGCCGCACCCAGCGGGTAAGGGGCGTCCTTACCGCCCTAAATCCGCCGCCCCCTGGCTGGAAACGGCCGGAGCCAAAGGCGCGGAGGGCGGAGGCGGGATCGGACTCGGCGAGGGCCTCGAGGAGGTCGTTGAGGACGGCGTCGAGGAAGTGTTTGTCACGGGAAGAGGCGAGATCGTAGGCGCGTCGGGGGTCCTGGCGGGCGAGGGCGGGAAGGACGATGCGGGCGATACTCTCCGCGAGTTCTTCGTCGGGCAGGGCGCAGGCCCAGGTGGAGACGGCGAGGGGATCGAGCGCGACCCAAGCGTGTGCGGCGAGGGTCGCGAGTTTGTCCCGATACCAGTCGGGGGATTCGGCGAGGGTGGCGACCCACCTGGCGGCGGCGGGGGCGTCGAGCTCGGTCCAGGCGGTGAAGGCGATGGTGAGCAAGGGGCGGTCCGCGAAGTCGGCGGATGCGAAGAGCGGATCGAGCAGGCGGGGAAACGATTGGGCGGACAGACGGGCGAGCAGGGCGCGGAGGGTATCGAGGCGGGTGGCGGCGTCGGCGGGCGAGCCATCGGGGGCGCGCAGGGCCAGCCAGGCGTCGATGGCGACGGCAAGCGTGGCGGCGGGGAGGGGCGGCGGGCGCAAGGATTCGCGCCAAGCCCAGGGCGGCAACGTGGGCTGAGCCGGAGCGACGGCGGCCGCAGGCGGCGCGGGGGGAGCGGAAGCCCGGCGGGAGAGGAGCCAGGCGGTGGCGCCGAGGGCGAGACCGACGGCGAAGAACGGGGCGAGGGCGCGGAGGGCGGGGCGGCTCATCGGGGGGCGGGAAGCGAAGAGGAGCGCTGGGCGTTTACCTCGGCTTGGTTGAGAAGTTTGGCGGTTTGTTCGGGGGTGAGGGCGTCGTGGGTGTCGAGCCAGGCGCGGGCGGCGGGCGGATCTTTTTGCAGCCAGTGGAAGACAAGTTCTTCGAGGTTTTGGGCGCGAGTCGCGGGGTTCCTGATCTGCGCGAGCAGATCGGCCTCCTGGTCCGGCGGACGTGCGTCGGTCGTGCTGATGACCGTGATGGCGAGCTGACGCTGCGCAGGGTCGGGCAGCGTCTCGGCCCAGTGGAGGGCGGCGAGCGCATCTTTTTTCGCCCAGGCGCGGGTGGTCGCGGTCAGGGTGCGGTTTTGAGCGAGTGATTCCTCCGTGTGGCTGACGCTCCAGATCCCGTTTTCCGAGCCGGCCTGGACGCGCAGCTGCGAGCTCGTAAAGGACAGGTTGCTGAGCTGATCCGGAGGCGTGGCGGGGAGCCGTTCGGCATACCAGCGGGCGGCGGCGGCGGGGTCGGCCTTGGCCCAATTCTGGGCGAGGTCGGCGGCGGCGAGGGTCTTGACCGGGCCTTCGGGCAACGCTTGCCAACGGGCGAGGCCGGCGGACGGATTGGTGGCGGCCAGGTCGCCGATGAGTTTGCCGTTCATGCGGGCGGCGACGCCGGCGAATTCCGGGGTATCGTGGGCTTTGAGCCAGGCGAGGGCGGCGTCGGGAGACGTTTGAGCCAAGGTGGATAGAATCTGGGTGATCTTGGCGTCGCGGTTTTCTCCGGGAGGGAGCCGAAGAATGAGCGGGAGGTAGCGTTCGGGTTGCCTGGTTTGAATGGCCATCGATTCCGCGCCCAGTTCCAGCAGCTGAATGCGCAGGGCGGAGTCGGACAGCGTGTCCAGCCAGACGAGGGCGGCGGCGGGGGCGCGGATCTGCCAGCTCTTGAGCAGGCGGCCGAGGTATTTGGACTGTTCGGGACGGTTGAGAAGGGCGCTGGCGACGACGCCCGGATCCGGAAGATTCAGCACTTCGCCGCCGGTGATGAGGTTCTCGAATTTGAACTGATCGAGCGAGGTGTCGGGTGGTGATTGGGCAAAGAGCCAGTCGAGGGCGGCGGCGGGGTTTTTTCTAAACCAGACGCCGAGGGCGGACTGGTAGGGGTGATCGAAACGGCCCTCGGCGAGGGCGGCGACGCCGAGGGATTGAAGGGTGGCGGCAGGGTCGTGGCGGGACCAGTTGAGGACGATGCGGTCTTTGGCTTTCTCGAAGAAGTCCCCTCCGCGGGAGCGAGCGAGCGTAAGGGCTTGGGGGCCGTCGGTCGAGGCGAGGGCGAGGATGATGGTCCGGGCAAGATCGCCGACGAGCGCGGGGTCGGGCCGGGAGTCGGACCAGGCGTAGGCGGTGTCGAAGTCTCGCGCGGCCCAGGCGAGGGCGGCTTGGCGGAGGTAGGCAAGGCGGGTGCCGGCGTCGAGGGTCGCGCTCGGGACAATGGCGTCGGCCCAGCGCGCGGCGACGGGGGCTTCGCGCTCGGTCCAGACTTCGAAGGCGAGGCCGCGCAGGCGGTTTTCGGCCTGGCCGCCGCGGGATGCGAGGGCGTCGAGCAGATGGGTGAAGGACTCGGAAGGAAGAATGGTGAGCAGGCCGCGGAGCTGGGCGGCGCGGATGTTGAACGCGTTGGCGTCGGCGTCGGAGGGCAGCGGCGGGAGGGCGAGGTAGAGGGCGAGCGCGTCGGTGGCTTCGGCGGGGATGAGGCGCGGCGGGATCGTGAGGGTGGGGGCTGGAGCGGCGGCGGAGCTGGCGGCGGTCGAGGGCGACGGCCGAGGCGTGTTGGCGGGAGCGGCGGGCGACCGGGATTCCGCGGAGGAGGCGGGCGGCGTGGGGGCGGCGGCTGGAGGCGTTTGAGAAGACGGGGCAAGGGCGAAGCCGAGGGAGAGGGCGGTGACGGCGCCGCCGATCAAGACGGCGATTTTGGCGGCGTTCAGGGCGGCGAAGGTTCCGGTGGTGGTGGCGATCGTGGCTCCGGTCGTGACGACGGCGGCGGCGGAGAGGGCGGCGGAGGTGATGGAGGCGGCGAGGCCGGGCGGGGTGGCGGCGAGGGCGGGCTGGACGAGGGCGAGGGAGAGGGCGGCGGAGGTGGAGACAAGGCCGCGGCGGGCGAGGGCGGAGCGGAGTTTTTCGAGGGCGCGGTTTACGCGCACGCGGGCGGCGTCCTCGGTGACGTCGAGGGCGGCGGCGAGTTCGGCGTAGGAGCGGTTTTCAAGGAAGCGGAGGAGGACGGCGGCGCGGTCGCGTTCGCCGAGAGACTGGAGGGCGTCGTCGATGAGCGGGCGGAGGCGTTCCCAGTCGGCGTCGGCTTCGGGAGCGAATTCCGCGCCGTTCATGGCGAAGGCCTCGTGTTCGCGGGCCCGGCGGCGTTGCTCGGCGCGGCGGATCTGGGTGGCGGCGAAGCGTGTCGCGGTGTGGAGCCAGGCGACGAGGAGGGGGCGGCGGGAGAGGGCGTCGGCCTTGCGCGCGAGGTCGGTGAAAACGAGCTGGGCGATCTCCTCGGCGCGGTGCGGATCGCCGCCGGTCTGGCGGAGGGCGGCGTGGTAGACGAGGCCGAGATGGCGGCGCACCAGCTCGGAGAAGGCGTCTTGGGCGCCTTCGATGGCGTAGCGGCGGAGCAGCGAGGCGTCATCGTTCATGGGGTTTTACTCCATTAACAGTCGCCGAAAGAGAAACCGAACAGGGAAAGTGAAGGTCCGCCGCGGATTGTCGTTACCGAGTTTTCAACCTCACGTCGGAGATCCACGCGAAACCGAGGCGGCCGGGGCGAACATCGAGCTCGACGTGGTCGCCGTCGCGGACGCGTTGGAAATCGGAGGGCTGGATCCGAAGCCAGGTGATCGGCGGCGGTTCCGCCGAGGAAGAGGCGGATGCCGGGGCGGGGACGAGTTTGATCAGATGTGCGGACAGGCCTCGGCCGAGAAGGGATGGTT
>CAMLNJ010000278.1 GCA_946481225.1 uncultured Verrucomicrobiota bacterium
TCGACGCCGTGTTCGCGCAGTTGCTACCAGTAGACGCGCTCGACGCCGAGGGAGCGCAGGAGGGAGCGCGAGCGGACGAGGTAGTCGGCCTGCGTGGCCTCGTCGATGCCGGGGCGGGAGTCGTCGCCGGGCGGGCGGGCGACCCAGCCGATCTCGGTCACCCAGATGGGAACGGGGCGGTGGCGCGCGAGGATGGCTTGCAGGCGGCGGATCGCGGGTTCGAGCGTCTCGGGGGGATCGGATTCGCGGTAGGGGTGGACGGAGAAGGCGTCGAGGGAGTCGAGCGCGCCGGCTTTGGCGAGGCGTTCGATGTAGGGGAGCGGCAGACCGGCGGTGGAGCCTCCGACGACGACGAGGTCGGGACGCTCGCGCTTCAGCGCGGCGTAGGCGCGACGCAGCATCCCGGCGTAGGCGCGGACGCGGTCCTGGGTGGCGGGGCCTTTGGCGAAGCCGCCGTTGTATTCGTTCCAGATCTCGACGGCCTGGATCTGGTCGCCGTAGCGGCGGACGACCTCGACGGCGTAGCGCGCATAGGCGTCGAGGCCGGCGTCGGTGTGCGGCGTGAGGCCGCCGTCGTAGTTGCGGTTTTCGAAGGTGAGGGGCACGAGCGGCCGGATGCCGCGCGCGCGAAGGGCGGCCATGTAGCGGTCGAAGCGCGCGGGGAACGCGAAGCGGCCGCGCTCGGGCTCGACGTGGTCCCAAAAGATCTCGTCGCGGATCTGGCGGATGTCGGCGGCGACGAGGCGCGGGAGGACGTCGAGGTTCCAGCCGTGGGCGAAATGGGTCATGACGCCGACGCGGTCGGCCGCGTCTTGAGCCGGGAGCGAGGAGCAGGGAGCAAGGAGCCAGGCGGCCGCGAGCGAAAGAAGCCGTAGGCGAATGCGGCGCATGTGATCAGGGCCGATGGAAATTCGACCAGCGTTCGGGCGTCTCGCGGCGCAGGCGGGAGATGTCGCGGATGGGTTTGGCGGGGATGCCGACGGAGACGTAGTGGGCGGGGGCGTCGCGCACGACGACGGCGCCCGCGCCGAGAACGGCGCCGGCGCCGATGGTGACGCCGGCGCAGATGGTGACGCGCGCGCCGCACCAGACGCCGGGGCCGATCACGACGGGGGCGCAGGCGGGCTGGAGGGTGGCGAGGTCGTGGGTGCCGGAGTTGATCAGGAGGCCGGGGGCGGCGAGGAAGTCGTCGCCGATCTCGACGCGATCATGGCAGGTGATGTGGGTGCCGCGGTTGAGGGTGACGCGCGCGCCGAGGACGAGGTGTTCCGGCCAGTCGAACCGCACGCCCGGGGCCAGCCAGATCTCGTCGGATTTGCATTCCGCGCCCATCCAGCGAAGGGAGGCGGCCTGGAGGGCGCCCACGAGTTTCACGCCGGGCGTGCTAAAGGCGCCGAGGAGGTCGATGAAGAGCGTGAGAAGCTGGTCCCGCAGGAGGGCGAGGAGGCGCGACGCGACGCCCAGCACGCGGTCGAGGCCGACGCGGCGCGGCGGGTCCCGCCAGAGACGGGGCTTGGAGGTGGTGGTGACGAGGGAACTCATGACGTGGCGGGAATAGGCGTGGTCCCGGGCGGAGCGGGGGAGGCGGGCGACGGCGCGCCCGGATTCATGGCCCGCAGGTAGCGACGGGTCTCGATGACGGTTCCGAGGAAGCTGAAGGGGAGAAAGCCGAGGACGAGGCCGAGGGCGACCCCGGCGGTCCC
This sequence comes from uncultured Verrucomicrobiota bacterium, assembly GCA_946481225.1. Next base: position 1,704 of record CAMLNJ010000278.1, read on the forward strand.
GAGCGGGCGGATGAGGGCGAACATGAGGCCGAGGGCGAGGACGGCGCTGACGATGCTGTAGATCGTGGTGCGGCGGATCTCGGAGACGCCGGCGAGGAGGAAGCTGTAGGGCTGCTGGAGGAGCACGAGCGCGTTCCAGGCGCAGAGGGCGATGATGAGCGTCCAGGTCAGGCCCTCGACCTCGTGGCCGACCCAGCGCCGGATGATGAACGGGGCGCAGGCGGCGCCGACGAGCATGGGGAGGACGGAGAGGCCGACCGTGGCGCGGAAGGAGCGGCGCAGGGCGCGGCGCATCCACTCGAACTCGCCGCGGGCCTTGGCCTTCGAGTAGGCGGGCCAGAGCGGGAGCATGAAGGCGTTTTGGACGACGCCGAAGAGGTTGTAGAGACGCTGGAGGAGATTGAAGGGCGTGACGGCGGCCGCGCCGAGCTGGGTGGAGATGATGATCTGGGGGACGGTGAAGAGGATGGTGTTGAGCACCTGCTGGGCGCCGAAGCAGGCGCCGACGCCGACGAGCTGGCGCACGAGCGCGGGGCGGAGCCGGTAGCGCCAGACGGCGAGCCAGCGGAGCCGGCCGAGTTGCGCGAGCAGCAGGGCGAGGTTGGCGAGAAAGAGGGCGCCCTGGCCGGCGAGGACGATGCCGGTGAGTCCCCAGCCGAGGCGGCAAGCGAGGGCGACGGCGACGAGGGAGAGGAGGCTGCCGCCGGCCTGGGAGAGGTTGCACGCCCAACCCTTCTGGCGCGCGTAGGCGAGGCGCTGCGCGAGGCCGAGGGGAAAGCCGACGCAGAACGACAGCGCGGTGATGAGCGCGGAAAGCGGCGCGGCGGCGGCGACGGCGGGGTCGCGCAGATCGAAGAGCCGCGCGTGGTCGAGGCGGAGGTTGACGAGGTGGCAGATGACGGCGAGGACGAGGCCGACCGCGCAAAGGAAGAGGAAGGCGCTGCCGAAGAAGGCGCGGGCCCGCGCCAGATCGCGGCGGCGATCATGGGCGAAAAGCTCGGCGAGCCGGTTCTGCACGCCGATGCCGAGGCCGAAGTCGGCGAAGACGACCAGGCCCGAGAGCGTGACGAAGGTCATCCACAGGCCAAAGGCCTCCGTGCCGAGGGACTTCACGACGATCGGCACCTGGAGGAGCTGGCAGGCGACGCCGACCACGCGGGCGGCGATGGAGGTGACGAAGAACATCGCGAGCGAGCGCGGCGGGCGATCGCCGATCCGGTCGCGGAGTTTTTTCGGGAGGAAGCGGAGGATCGCATTCAAAGGGAGCGGGGAGCTGAACGGACGGAGCGGCAGAGGACAGAGCGGGAGGGGACAGAGCGGCAGAGCGACAGAGCGACGGAGCGGCAGAGGACGGAGGGACGGACGGGGGACCGGGGCGGGAGCGAGGAGCTAGGGAGTGTCGGACTCCGGGGCGGCGCGGGACCGGACGCGTTCGCGGCGCACGAGGACGACGAGGATGGTGGCGAGCGCGATGCCGACCCGGTGGGCGCCGGAAAAGGGGCTGAAGAAGGCGTGGAAGAGCGCGAGCGAGAGCACGAGGTGCCGGAGCGCGGAGAAGGGCGTCCAGTCGCGCACGACGACCTGGTCGTGAAGCGCCCAGACGAGGGCGAGGACGTAGGGGATGAAAAAGGCGGCGCCGAAGAGGCCGCCTTCGGCGAGGGTGACGAGGAGCTGCGAGTGGAGCGCGAGGGGATCGTCCTCGATCTGGTTGGCGCCGAGGAAGCCGCCCACGCCGGCGAGCCGGGCCTTCTCCTCACGGATGATCATGAAGTTTTCGATGACGCGGGCGCGGCTGAACCAGGAGCCTTGGCCGATGAAGGGCGAATCGCGGACGGACTCGAGGGCGGCGAGCATCATCGAGGAGCGTTCGACGTCGGAACGGGTGGAGCGCTGGCCCTCGTGGTCGGTGCGGGTGCGGGCGTAGACGAGGACGCAGAGGGCGAGGCCGCAGGCGAGGCCGACAGGCGCGATCCAGGCGCGGATGGCGCGGGGGAAGGCCTGCACGCCGACGAGGGTGGCGACGAGGAGGCAGAGCAGGCCGAGGCTGCGGTAATCGAGGGTGAAGTGGAGCAAGCCGAGCGCGGCGGCGACGCAGCCGGAGACGACAAGGCCGAAGCGACCGGCGAGGAGCAGGGCGCCGACGGTGACGGGGAGGGCGTAGCCGAACTTCCAGAAGTCGCCGAACAGGGCTCCCTCGAGGTGCGCCTTGAGCACCTCGCCCAGCTGCACGCCGACGAGGAGGAGGACGAAATTCAAGGCGGAGCAGCCCACGAGGTAGGCGACGGCGGCGAGGTCGATGGCGAGGAAGACCATGCGGGCCCAGCCGCGGACGAAGTCGCGCGGGTCGCTGCCGCGGTAGAGATCCGAGAAGACGTAGGCGGCGAGGGCGGCGGCCTGGCAGGCCATCAGACCGAGAAACACCGGGTCGCGCCAGAGCTCGCCGGGCCAGGCGTGGGACAGGGCGACGATGAGGACGGCCCAGGCGGCGGCGATGAAGAGGAGCAGTTCGCCGAGCGGCATCTCGCCGCCGAGGGAGACGGTGAACGGCGTGAGCACGCCGGCGAAGAGGGCGAGAAACGCGGAGGGGCGGAACAGGAGGCCGATGAGGGGGCGTCCCGCCCCCTCATCCACGGGCGGGACGCCCGTGCCACTGGAACAGGCCGCGAGAGACGGGGACATCGGCGCGGCGGCTCAGGCCCAGGCCTCGTTGGCCGAGAAGAGCTCGCGGCCGGCGACGCGGGCGGTCGCGGCGAGGCGGGATTGCTGGACCGCCGGACGCGGGGCGGGCGCGAGGCCGCGCTCGACGACGAGCGAGACGAACTTCTGGCAGAAGGCGCTCCAGTTGTAGTGGCGCGCGAAGGCCTCGAAGGACTGGGCGCAGAGCCGCTCGTAACGCGCGGGGTTGACGAAGGCGGAGGCGATGAGGTCGGCGTAGGCGGGGCCGTCGGCGTCGAGGGGGAGGAGGTGGCCGTTGTAGCCGTCCTTGACCACGCCGCAGATGCCGCCGGTGTCGGTGCTGATGGCGGGGACGCCGTAGGCGTTGGCCTCGGCGAAGGTCATGCCGTAGCACTCGGCGCGGGAGGGGACGAAGACGAAGTGGGCCTGGGTGAAGAGGTCGTGGAGCTTGGCCATGTCGCCGCCGACGCGGGGGCTGAGGAGTCCGTGGCCGTGGAGCCAGGGGAGGTTGCGGTGGCGGGCGGGGATGGGGCAGCCGACGATGTCGACGCGGATATTATGGCCCAGCTTGGCGAGGCAGTAGGCGGCGTGGACGAGGATGTCGCCGCCTTTGCGCTCCCA
>CAMLNJ010000279.1 GCA_946481225.1 uncultured Verrucomicrobiota bacterium
CGCCGGAATTCACCGCCCCATTTTCCGGGTCTCCAAACGCGACGCATGGCCCGGGCCGTGCAAGTCCCGCCACGATGCGTATCGCTTACGTCTACCCTCAAGATGCCGCCGACCCGTCGGTGCAATCCGGCCGCCCCGCCGCGCTATTAGATGCATTTCGCGCCTGGGGGGCGCAAATTGAACCGGTTTTCCCGCTTCAGGCCCGACCGTCTCACCTCGCGGCGGCGAAAAAATTCTTCTACCGACTCGGTTCGCGCATCCATCGGACCGACCGCGACCCGGCCTACCTCGCCCGGGCGGCGCGCGAGGTCGAGGAACGTCTGCGCAAGATCCCTTGCGACCTTGTGTTCAGCCCCGGCTCGGAACTGATCGGCGGTATCTCGTGTTCCCGCCGCGTCGCCTTCTGCGCCGACGCCACTTTCGCCGGCATGCACGGATACTACCACGATTTCACCCGGCTCTCCTCGGAGTATGTGCGCATGGGCTACGCCCAGGAAAGATCGGCGCTCAAGCGCGCCCAGCTTGCCGCCTACCCTTCGGAGTGGGCCGCCCGCTCCGCGATCGAGCGACATGGCGCGAATCCGAGCCGCGTGGTCGTGATTCCCTTTGGCGCAAACCTCGGCCGCGACAACTCGGCCGCGACGGTGCAAGGCTGGATCGAGCGTCGCCGTCCGCTCCAGGCCGCGCGACTTCTCTTTGTCGGACGCGACTGGCAGCGCAAGGGTGGCGAGCTCGTGATCGAAACGGCGTTCGCTCTTCGCGAGCGCGGGTTAAACGTGTGGGTGGACGTGGTGGGCTGCGAGCCGCCGCCCCCGCACCGCGCCCTGTCTTGGGTTATCACCCACGGGCGCCTTTCCGTCGGGGATGCGTCGGCCATGCGTCGCCTCCGCCGTCTCTACGCCGAGTCGCACGTGCTCTTCGTGCCCTCTCGCGCGGAGGCCTTCGGGCTGACCTACGCGGAGGCCCACGCGCACGGGCTGCCGGTGGTGGCGACGCACACCGGGGGCGTCCCCGGCGTCGTGCGCGATCACGAGACCGGCCGGCTCCTGCCTATCGGGGCCGGGGGAGGCGACTACGCCGCCGTCATCCTGGAGCTTTTGCGGGACATCGACGGCTACCGGCGACTCTGCCTGCGTTGCTACGCCTCTTTTGAAGAGAACCACAATTGGCGGCGTTTCGCCGACCGTTTTCTCGAACATCTTCAGGAACGCGGCCCTCCACACCCAGGCGGCGACGGTGGATGACCTTCGGCGCGATCAAAACGGCGGACTGCGCGACAGCCACGACGCATGGCGCCAGGCGGCGCAGGGGCCCTTGCGCTCGTGCGGTCCGACAGAACGACCGTCGACCGGCGGGACGCGAAAGTGCTGGCGAAAACCATCGGAAAAGACGCCACCACCCCGCACCCGGGCCGGCGTGAGCGAGAAAAGGCGCTCGGCCAATGCGACCGAGGCGGAGTCGGGCCAGCGTCCCGTGCCGCCGAGGGCAACGCCGGCCCAGCGCCTTTTCTCTCTTCACTCGTGGAAGCGGCAGCGATGGCCCGGCTTTCTTTCCCAAACACGCCCTAGCGCCTGCTTGGGCTTCCGCCCGCACCGTGGAAACGATTTCCGTTCGCCTCGCTCCACGCCCCGCTGATCGTCGTTTAGTTCCCCCGCCATGCCCCGCATCCCCGTCGCCCCCGCCCTCGCCCTCCTCTTTGTCTGCCTCGGCATCCCGCCGGCGCGCGCCCAAAACACCGCGCCCTCCCCCGCCCCCGTCTCGGCCGATGTCCCCGCCGGCGAGCCGCTCTGGCCCGCCGGCGCGCCCGGAGCTCTGGGCACCGAGGCCAAGGACACGCCGACCCTCACCCGCTTCGATCCCGCCGAGGGCGCCGCCAACGGCGCCACGATGCTCGTCCTCCCCGGCGGCGGCTACGGCCATCTCGCCAATCACGAGGGCAAAGGCTATGCGGAGTGGTTCGCCCGACACGGCGTCACCGCCTACGTCCTCAAATACCGTCTCGGCTCCGCCGGCTATCGCCACCCGGCCATGCTCGACGACGCCGCCCGCGCCCTGCGCACGCTCCGCGCCCGCGCTCGCGCCGAAGGCCTCGACCCCGCGCGCATCGGCGTCATCGGCTCCTCCGCCGGCGGCCACCTCGCCTCGACCCTCCTCACGCACTTCGACGACGGCGCGCCCGACGCCGCCGACCCGGTCGAGCGCGAAAGCTCCCGCCCCGATCTCGGCATTCTCTGCTACCCGGTCATCTCGATGGGCCGGTTCTCGCACGCGGGTTCCAGGAGAAACCTGCTCGGCGAGAATCCCGCCGAAGACCTCGTGCAACTGCTCTCCAACGAGCTCCAAGTCACCCCGCGGACCCCGCCCACCTTTATCTGGCACACCGCCGAGGACCAGGCCGTGCCCGTCGAAAACGCACTCCTCTTCGCCTCCGCCCTGCGCAAGGCCGGAGTGCCCTTCGCCCTCCACATCTACGAAAAGGGCAGGCACGGCCTCGGCCTCCCCTCCGCCGGCAAAAACGCCCCCGCCTGGGATGACGCCTGCCTCCACTGGCTGAAGGGGCGCGGCTTCCTCGCCGCCCCGACGGCGAAGAGCCAGGAATAGCCTTTTCGCCGATCGGCCGACCGGCCTGGCCTACAGGGTGGCCGACAGGGCGATCTGCTCGCGCAACCAGCCGGGACGGTTGGTGGTGATCGAATCCACGCCGGCCGCGGCAAGACGTCCGGCCTCCGCCGCATCGTCCACCGTCCACACGTGCAACTTGAGTCCGGCGACGTGAACCGAGGCGACGAAGGCCCCGTTGATCGGAAACCGATGATCGAGATTCAGCCCGTCGAGCCCGGCGGCGCGCGCCTTCGCGGCGAGCACCGCGGGAGCGGTCGACTCACGCTCCACGATCCAGTGCGCCTCCACCTGCGGAAAACGACGCTTCGCGGCGGCGGCGACCTCCAGATCGAAGCTCATCAAAACGAAGGCCGTCGACCCGTGCGACGAGCTGGCGAAAGCCCGCTCGAGCGCCGGGAAAATCTCCGAGCCGCATTTGATTTCAACGAGCAGGCGGCGCCCGCCCGGCACCACCGCGAAAGCCTCCTCGAGCGTGGGTATCCGCTCCGTCGCGTAGGCGCTCCCCTTCCACGCCCCGACGTCGGCCCGGCGCAGCGACTCGAGGGTGTGGCGGGCGGCGACGAGGTTGCAGGCCGCGACGCGGTGCGTGCCTTCGTCGTGCAGGAGCACCGCGTGGCCGTCGCTCGTCAGGCGCACGTCGCACTCGCCGGCGTCGGCCCCTTGCGCGAAGCCGAGGCGCAGCGCGGCGAGCGTGTTTTCGGGAGCGTCATGCGAAGCGCCGCGATGGGCGGTGATCAGGGGCGGGACCGGCACGCGGCCGACCTTGGAGCGAATCCGGGCCTAGAGCGAGCGCAGGAAAGCGAGCAACTGCTGCTGCTGCGTCGCCCCCAGGCGGACGTAGCGGGCGCGCGAACCGGCGGCCTCGCCATCGTGCGCGCGGATCGCGGCGTCGAGCGTGGCGGCGCGTCCGTCGTGCAGGTAGACGTTGCGCCGCCCGAGGCCCCAGAGCGGCGCGGTGCGCATCTCGCGCGGGCCGGCGGCCCCTTGGGCGATGCCGTCGCCGAGCGCGCCCATGTCGTGCAGGAGCAGGTCGGAGTAGAGCGCCACCGACCTGTTCGCGAGCGCGGCGATCTTCGAGGGACCGGTCTGAAGCGAGGGAACGTGGCAGGCGACGCAGTTGATCGTATTGAACAAAGTCTGGCCGCCCCGCACGGCGGGCGTGTCGGTCGGGCCGCTGCGCGCGGGCGCGGCGATGAGGCGCATGTAGTCGGCGACGCGGTCGAGGTCGGCCTTGCCCGTCGCCGGATCGACGTCGTCCTCGGGATCGAGGATCCGGTCGGCGCGATCCAGCCGACCGAGGTCGCCGTTGGGCGCGTTGTCGGCTCGGAAGAAGCGGTTGGTGACGCCCATCTCGTTCGCGTAGGCGTCGGCGGAAAAGGCGGTCAAGGTCGCCTGCTGGGCCTTCCAGCCGAAGCGCCCGACGCGCTCGGCGCCGCTCGCCACGTCCCTCACGAGGGCCGCGCGCCCCTTCACGCCGTCGGGTTTTCCGGGCTTGGCGGCCAAGGCGCGCAAGGTCGCGTCGGGGATCGCCTCGATGAGGCCGGCGCCGAAGAGCGGGGTCGTGATCCGGCGGGCGACCACGTTGGCCTCGGCCGGAATCGTCTCGCGCAGATCGGGCCGGAGGGCGCGGTCCTGCAACAAGGAGCCGCCGAGGTGCTCCAGCGGATCGAAGAGGCCGTTCGTCGCGCGGCCGAAGCGCGTGACGGCGCGGCGACCGCCGCCTCCGGGCGCGGGGTTTCCGTGGCAGGCGATGCACGAGACGTCGTTGAAAATCGGGCCCAGGCCGCTGTCGGCGTTTTCCCGCTGGGCGAAGGCGGCGAATCCATCAGCGAAGGCGGCGCGATCGGCGGCGCCCAGGCCGGAGAGCGGACCGCCAAGCTGGCCCGCCGCCGGGGCTGGAGCGGGAGACTGATTCGGCGGCGGCGGCGGGACCTGCGCCAAAAGTCCGAGGGGCAACACCAACAGGGGTAGGAAAGCGCGGGAGTTCATGAGGTAAAGGCCGGGAGGCGGGAACCATTTCGCACGCGGAGACAAAAGCCTCGGCGAGCGCGTATTGATGTAGGCCCGACCGGTGGTCGGGCGGCCATGCGGGTGGGCGTGCGCGTCCCTGCGCACGCGGTCTCAACTTCGTTGTCCTATCCACGGGCGGAGGGACCCGCCCGTCCACCTGCAGTCCAAAAGCTTCGGCTGCGTGGGATCAGGGGGCGTCGTGAGCGGGGGGCGGAGGAAGGCGATCGTCGCCGGGGGCGCCGTCGGTTTCATCATCGTGGCGGCGCGGCGGCCGCGGAGTCATCTCGTCGCCGCTCAGGCGGCCGTCGCCGTTGCGATCAAACCGGCGCAACACGGCCGAGGCGGCGTTGATCTCGGCGGTG
>CAMLNJ010000280.1 GCA_946481225.1 uncultured Verrucomicrobiota bacterium
TGAAATCCCCCATGCTACAGAAACTCCGCCTCTGCTCGGCGTTCGTCGCCCTGCTCGCTTTCGCGGGCGCGGCTCGCGCCGCCACCGGCGAAATCACCCTGTCCGGCTCCACGTGGACGGCCAAGGTCGACGGCGCCACCGTCTACACCGGCACCGATCTCCCCGCCGGATTCCGCGTCTGCAACGAGCGGATGAACCCCCTCGGCGGCGGCACCATCAACCTGCGCGCCAGCGCCACCATCAGCTCTCACCTCGGCCTCTGGTCGGGCACCAACCTGAACGGCAACGGCTTCACCATCACGAGCAACGCCAGCGGCGGCGCGCTCGCCTGTCGCGGGGGCGCGAATGTCGGCGCCTCCAATATCCGCGTCGCCGGCGGCACCCCATTCGGAATGTATTTCCGTTCCTGCAGCGGCCAGAATTTCAGCGGCATCTCCGGCGGCGGCGGCATCCTGATGCGCATCGACAACTGCGCCGGCAGCCCGGGCTCCAACTTCAACGGAGGCAGCCCGACCGCCACCGCCTCGAGCAACCACGGCGTCGAAACCTACGGCATCACGAACACCGTGCTCACCACCGTCACCGCCACCGACCGCTCCGGCGGATGCGGCGTGCTGCTGAACGCCACGAACGGCGCCCAGGTCCGGAACGTCAACGCGACGCGCTGCAACTACGGCGGCGGCTACGCCGGCTACCGCCTGGCCAACAGCAACGACGAGTGTTATCTCAACAACGACGCCATCTCCACGAGCTGCGGCCGCGGCTTCTTTGCCCTCACCGGCAGCAGGGACAGCGCCGTCGCCGAGCTCATCGCCCGCGACTGCAGCGGCATCGGCGTGTGGATCCAAGACTGCGTCAACGTGCGTGTCGTTTCCGGCAGCGTCACCAATTGCAGCAGCTGCAAGTCCGTCTCGGGCTCCGGCTCCTACGCAAACGTGGCCTGCAACTAAGCGTCCGCACCCGGCGTAACTCCACCCGAAGCGTTCGGACTTCAGGTGGACGGGCGGGTCCCTCCGCCCGTTGGTTTACCGACCGCGCCAAACCGGCGTGCGCAGGGACGCGCACGCCCATCCGCAGAATCCAACTACATGCGGCGATTGCCATAGGTCCGACGCGCCCCGCGCGCGGTTCCTCTCCGACCGCCCGACTTCCGATCTCCCCGCTGCATGCATCCTCCCCGGCTTAACATCGGCCTTTGCCTCCGCGTCCTCCTCGTCTCCTTGGCCGGTTACGGCCTCGCCCGCCATCTTTCGTCCGCCGATTCACGTCCTCTTCCGCGCGCGACGCCGGCCCTTTCCGTCACCGGTGATTCCGAAGCGGAAATCGCTCGGCTCGCCGAGCGATTCGCCTCCGCATGCCGCGCCGGCGTCTGGCACTCCAGCCGCGAATGGGAGGATGTTTTTCTCGAATTGCCCGCCCGTCATTTCGACCGCCTCGCCTCCGCCGTCCGCCCCTACCTCGATGCGCCGGCGCAGGTCGAACTGCGCCGTGTCTTCTTCGGCCACTGGGGGCGGGCGGATCCGGCCGCCGCCCTCTCCTTTGCCGGCGGCTTTTCGGCCGGCCCTTGGCGTGACGCGATCCATGTTTCGCTTTTGAAAAGCTGGATCCGCTCCGACCTCGGCGCCGCTCTCGCCTGGGTGCGCGGCCTGCCCGCCGGCGATCTCCGCACCGAGTGCCTGCAGCTTTCCCTCCCGCTTGTCGCCGTGCTCTCCCCCGATGCGGCGCTCGACCTGATCTCGCTCATCGCCCCCGGATACCGCGCCACGGCCTACGCCTCGGTTTTTGAAGCCTGGGCGAACGACGCCCCCGAAGCCGCCGCCAACCGCGCCGCGCGACTCGAGATCACTTGGTCGGAGCAGATCGCCGCCTTCAACGGGGTCGCCCGCGCCTGGGCGCGCAACGATCCCCGCGCCGCGCTCGCCTGGGCCGGCTCTCTGCCGCTGGGTCGTCTCAAGGATACCGTCATCCAGCGCATCCTTTCTTTTTGGACCGCCTACGATCCGCAGGCGGCAGCCGCCTACGTCTTGTCGCTTCCTTCCGGTTCTCTCCGCGCCGCGGCCGTCGCGCATGTCGCGTCCGGCTGGCCCAAGGGCGATCCGCAGGGCGCGGTCCGCTTCGCCGAAAAACTCCCCGCGGGAAACCAGCGCAACATGCTCCTTCGCGATCTGGTCGAGATCTGGTCCGAAAGCGATCCGGCCACCGCGGTCGCCTACGCCCAGGCCCTTCCATCCGGCGCCGTCAAACCCGAGCTGGTGGGCCTCGCGCTCGAGCGACTCGCGATCGACGAACCGGAACGCGCCCTCGACGTCGCCAAGAACTTCCCGCCCGGCTTCGTCCGAAACCACGCCCTGTCCACCGTTCTGGCCGAAATCTCCCGCCGCACGCCCGAAACCGCCTTCGCGTTCCTCCGCGACATTCCGCCCGGCGACGCCCGCAATTACGTTCTGAAACATCTCGGCGATACGCTCGCATTCGAAAATGCGGAGACCGCGTCCCGCTTCGTTTCGCTCCTTCCGCCGGGAGAACTGCAGAACCGCTCCATTCCTCTCGTTGTCGAGCGGCTCGCGTTGCAAAACCCGGAAGTCGCAAAAGCCTGGGCGCTTTCGCTGCCCGAAGGCACCCAGCGCACCCAGGCCCTTCAAAGCTATGTCGCCGCGCTCACCAAGGCCGCGCCCGCCGCCGCGGTGGCCTGGGCCTCCGGACTTCCCGCCGACGACGGCGGCGCGCGCGTCCTCGACACGGCGCTCGCCGAATGGGTCGAGATAGCGCCCGCCGCCGCCACGGCCTGGGCCGCCAATCTCCCCGAAGGAGCCACGCGCCAGAACGCGCTCCTCGGCGTCGCCACCCGCCTGGCCCACCAAGACCCCTCCGCCGCCCTCGGCCTCGCGCTCGAAATCTCGGAGGAGGGAAATCAGGCCCTTCTCGCCAACGACATCGCCCTCGCCTGGTCGCGGCTCGACCCGGAGAAAGCCTTTGCCCAGGCGGCCGACCTTCCGCCCATTCCGCTGCGCGCGGAGCTGCTGACGAATCTCGTCGGCTACTACGCGCAAATCGCCCCCCGCGAAGCCATCGCCCTCGCCGAAAAACTCGGGCCCGGCCAGGTGTCCGCCGACGCCTACGCCCGCGCCGTGGTCAACTGGTCCGACAGCGATCCCGACGGCGCCGCGGCCTGGTCCGAGCGTTTGCCGCCGGGCGATCTCCGGGGCGCCGCATTGGCCGGCGTCGCGTCCAACTGGGCCCGTCTCGACCCGGCCGCGGCAGACCGCTGGCTTGCCCGGCTGCCGCCCGACGGCGCCCGCGAACAGGCCGCCGTTTCCTACATCCGATCCGCCGTCGCGCAGCGTCCCGCCGACGCCGCCCGCTGGGCCGCCACCATCAACCAACCGCAGCTTCGCCGCGAAGCCATCGAGTCCGTCGCAAGAGAATGGATACGAACCGACCGCCTCGCCGCCGTCTCCTGGCTGCGCTCCATCGGCGCCCGCGAGCTGATCCCCGTCCCGTTCAACTGAGCGCGTCGCCCCGCCCCGCTTCTCCCTTCCGGACGCTCCCGCCCATGCGCTTCTCCCCGCTATCCACCGTCGCCCTGTTTGTTGCTTTCTCCGTCGCCTTCGCGGTCGGTTATCTGCGCCCCGCCGCCTCCGGCTCCGGCGACGACACGCCCCGTGCGGTGACGCCACGTCCCGATTCCGCCCCCGCCGGTTCCGTCGCGGCCTTCGTGCCCGAGCTCTCGCTTGAGCAGATCATCGCGCAATTGTCCGAGGAGTGCCGGCGAGGCGTTTGGCGCGGCACCGCCCGGTGGGATGTCATCCTTGCCCGCCTCTCGCCCTCGGATTTTGTCCGCCTCTCCGAAGCCCTTCGCGAGTTCATGCTCTCGCCCGCCCAGGAGGAGCTGCGCCGCACCCTCCTCGCCCGCTGGGCGGAGGGAGACGCGCGCTCCGCGATCGATTTCGTCCGCGCCCTTCCTCCGTCGGCGCTGCGCGACGAGCTCATGCTCACCGCCCTCCAAGGCTGGCTGCACGCGGACCTGGCCGGCGCCGTCGCCTGGATTCAGGACCTTCCGCCCGGCGCCGCCCGCGCCGACGCGCTCCGGCTGGCCATTCCGCTCCTCTCCGCCCGGAATCCGCGCGCGGCCCTCGGTCTCGTTTCCCTTCTCCCCGGCACGCAACGTGGCGCCGCCTACGACACCGTTTTCTCCCTTTGGGCGGAGGCGGATCCCGTCGCGGCGACCACCGCCCTGGCGGCCGCGGATCTGCGACCGACCGACCGCCGCGGAGCCCTCGCGGCGGTGGCCCGCGTCTGGGCGATGAAGGAGCCCCGCGCCGCCCTCGCCTGGGTCGACACGCTTCCCGCCGGCTTCGAGCGCAACGAGGTCTTCGGAACCGTCATCAACAATTGGGCGGCCGTGGCGCCGGGCGAGGCCGCGGATTTCATCCTGACGCTTCCCGACGGCGCGTTGCGCGGCCGCGCTCTCGTCCTTGCGGCCTCCGCGTGGCCCCCGAGCGAGCCCGACCGCGCGATGGAGCTCATCGAGAGATTCCCCCCAGGCCGGGATCGCGATGAAGCCGTTGGCATGATTCTCGGCAACCTGGCCAACACCGACGCGAAAGACGCCTTCGCCCGCGCCGCCGCCCTGCCCGCCGGAGCGGCCCGGGCCGGTATCCTCAAAAACGTGATTCTCAACTGGAGTTCGCTCGCGCCCGAGGCGGCGCTCGAAGCCGCGGCCGCGCTGCCGCCGGGCGAAGCCCGTCTCACCACCCTCGGCTCGGCCTTGGGCGTCATCGCCCGCGAGGATCCCGAGGTCGCCTTGGACTACGTGCTGGGCGCCCCGGCGGGCAGCGAGCGCACGGAACTTCTGCGTTCGGTCAGCATCGGCCTCGCCGGCGAGGACCCCGCCATGGCGGCCGTGTTTGCCAAGGCCTTGCCGGCCGGTATCGCGCAACGCGACGCCGTGGGCGCCATCGCCAGCGGATACGCCCAGCTCGATC
>CAMLNJ010000281.1 GCA_946481225.1 uncultured Verrucomicrobiota bacterium
TGCGTTAAGTTCGTCGGCAGCTTCGACGAACTCGTCTCCACTCCGTTCTCCGGCGCGGTCAACGCCCTCTGCTGGCCGCGCACGCTCTCGGGCGACTTCGACGAAATCGCCGCCGTCGTCGGCCCGCTCGACGAAATCACCACGGTGGACGACGAGTCGCTGCTCGAGCTCCCGCTCAGTCCCGCCGGCCGCATCGCCCGCGACATCCTGCTTGCCGACCAAAAGCTGCTGCGCGACGCCGGGCTCGATCCCTCGCTCGACCTCATCCCCGCCTACCCGCGCGAAGCCGCGCCCGGCCCCGTGCCGATCGACGTTTACGACTTCCACGCCGACAGCGCCAACACCCTCGCCGACACCTTTCTTTGCAGCTACACCGTCGCGTCCTCCGAAGGCGTCGCGAACGACGAAGCCATCTGCCGCGTAGATATCCCCGAGACCCGCGCCGAACTCCTCCGCATCTACGGTGGCGCCGACGACGCCCGCTTCGCCGCTTGGCTCAGCGAGCATTGCTACGATCTCCACTACGCCGCCCGGCCCGGCGCGCACATCTACTCCTTCGGTTTCGGTAACCTCTGGCGCATCTCCACCCGCTGCCCCGGCAGCCCCGTGCTCCCCTCCGTCCACCGCGCCCCGGCCACACGCCCCGGTCAGCCTCCGCGCCTGCTGCTCATCAGCTGACCATGCCCGCCCCGTCTCCGGCCCCCGCCGACGGCCTGCACCCGCGCAACCGTCATCACGGGCGTTACGATTTCCCCGCGCTGATCCGCGCCCACCCGCCGCTCGCCCGTCATCTCGTGCCGCACCCAGTCGAGGGCGACACCGTCAACTTCGCCGATCCCGCCGCTGTCCTCGCGCTCAACCGCGCCCTGCTCGCCCACCACTACGGGCTTGATCGCTACGAACTCCCGCCCGGCGCGCTTTGCCCGCCCATTCCCGGACGCGCCGACTACCTTCACCACCTCGCCGACCTCCTCGCCGAAACCACGCCAGATCGCCAACCACCCCGCGGCCCGGCCGTGCGCGTCCTCGATCTCGGCGTCGGCGCCAACTGCATCTACCCGCTCCTCGGCGCGCGCGAATACGGCTGGTCCTTCGTCGGCGCCGACATCTCGGCCGCCTCCCTCGACAGCGCCCGCCGCCTCGTCGCCGCCCACGCGCACCTCTGCGTCGACGCCTTGATCGAGCTCCGCCACCAGCCCGATTCCCGCGCGCTTTTCGCCAACATCGCCGCGCCCGGAGAGACGTTCTCCGTCTCGCTCTGCAATCCGCCCTTTCACGCCTCCGCCGCCGAGGCCGCCTCCGGCACCACGCGCAAACTTCGCAACCTTGCCGCCGGCCGCAGCCACCGCACACAAGGTCAGACCGCGCTCAACTTCGGCGGCCAGGCCAACGAGCTCTGGTGCGAGGGCGGCGAACTCGCCTTCCTCCGCCGCATGATCGCCGAAAGCGCCGCGCGTCCCACGCTCTGCCGCTGGTTCACCTCCCTCGTCGCCAAAAGCGCCCACCTGCCCGAACTCGAGCGCGCGCTCTCCGCCGCCCGCGCCACCGATGTCCGTGTCATTCCAATGCGCCACGGCCAGAAACACACACGCATCCTCGCCTGGCGTTTTTCGCCTCCCGACGCCCGCATCGGATAATTCCCGAAAACGCGCGTCTACGTCACCGCGGCTCGAATGCCGCCAAAGCTCGGCCCAAAGTCCGGCGCGAACAAAGTTCCCGCCCTCCGCCACCATGAAGATCACCGAACTCGCCTTCACCGGCTACCCCGTCACCGACATGGCCCGCGCCCGCCGTTTCTACGAAGGCGTGCTCGGCCTTTCCGTCGCCCGCACCTGGGGCGACAAAGAGAACCCGCAGTGGGTCGAATACGATCTCGGCTCCAACTGCCTCGCGCTCGC
The DNA here is from genome assembly GCA_946481225.1 of uncultured Verrucomicrobiota bacterium. The sequence continues at coordinate 1,899 of CAMLNJ010000281.1, forward strand.
CACCGGCGCGGGCGACCAGTGGCCGCCCGCCAACGCCGGCCCCGCCGTGGCCTTCGAGGTCGCGGATTTCCCCGCCGCCATCGCCGAGCTGAAAACCGCCGGCGTGAAATTCTTCTGGGACGTCCAAGAGACTCCGGTCTGTTTCATGGCCGGCATCCTCGACCCCGACGAAAATCGCGTGGTCATCCACCACCGCAAGACCCCGGCCCCTGCCTGAATTTTCGTCCCGACGGCGAGCCCGCGGGCTCGCCGCGGTCAGCCCATCACTTCGCGCGCCACCACCCGATCCCCGGGCTGGAGAAGCGGCGCCTCGGGTTTCGGTTTGGGCTCTATCCGCTCGCCCTCAAAACGCGGCCTTCGCACGGGCCCGACTCCGCTGAATATTTCTTTCCCGTCGCGAAAAACGAGCACCTCTATCACCATCACCCCGCGATTCACGTATCCGCCGGCAAGCTCGACTTCCTCCAGCCGCAGCCCCTCGGTCCACGCGACAAAGCCGGTTTCAAGAAAATGCCGCCCCTCTACCCGGACAACCGGGCGGCCCGGCGAAAGCGCCTCCAGCACCTCCAGCTTCCTCCAGGTCGCAGGATCGCTTGGCCTCGTTTCAACCGAAGCGGGATTTGCTTTTCGCACAGATGCCTTCTGTGGCTTCGCGGACTTGGCTTTCTTGGCTTTCGATTTCGTTTTTCCGAGCAGCCGCTCGACGCTCACCTCGCCGCCCTCGCCGGTCGTGAAGACTTTCCGCCTTCCGTCGTGCTCGTAGACGATCACCAGGGCCTTGTTCCAACCGGGCGTCGGGTCGGCGCCCAGCCACTGCGGCCTCGCCCAAAAAACGGTCTCCGGATCGCGCAACAAATCGTTCACCCGATAAGTCACGTCCGCGAATTTGTCGCCCGAACCATAAACGGCCGAGATCACGAGCAGCTTGGCCGCCTCCGAATCCATGGCCCGTGCCTCGCGGGAAGGCCGGGCCGCGACACGGGAACTTTGAGAGGGACTCGCGCAGCCGCCGAGCAAGAGCAGACCCGCGGCAACGCAACACAGGGGTAATTTTAGCGGCGTCATGACACGCCAATGCCTACCCTCGGAACCGTTCTCACGGCAAGCCTGGCGGTTCCGCAACCCAGGCCGCCCCCGCATCGAACAACCGCCGAGGCGCGCCCCGCGCCTTCCGCCAACGACTCAACGAAACAACTCGAACGCGCTCTTCGGCAGCGGAAACAACGGGTGGCCGAGGCGCTTCGAGCTGATCGCCTCGAACTGGAGGCCGATGCAAAAATCGTTCACCAGAAACTGCAAAAACTCGCGCTTCGACATCACCAGGCACTTCGCCGGCCCCGTCGCGCGGATCGTCGCCGAGGCCACGCTGTTTTGCAGCGCGCTGATCTCCCCGAAGAAATCCCCGGCGTGCAGCCGCGCGACCTCGCGGCCTTTCTTTGTCACCGCCAGCACACCCTCATACAGCACGAAGAAAAACTGGTTGTCCTGCTCCTCCTCGATCAGGACCTCGTCCTCGACGCAGGTCTGGAAGGCGCAGCGCCGCGCAAAGGAGAACATCGCGTAGGGGCTCCAGTTGGCGGAGAGCGGCACGCGGTGCAGGAACGCCACCTTCTGCACGATGTCGAGCACCTCCCGCCGCGACAGCTTCGTGAGCACGAGATTCTGAAACGCGTCGCGATCCAAAGTGAGAAACACCGCCCGCGAGCGGGTGCGCACCGAGCGGGTGCGACGTCCGTCCGCTTCCAAAAGCGCGACCTCGCCAAACACGTCGCCCGGCTCGAGCCGCGCCACCGGCTCCATGCGGCCCGAAGGCAGATTGCGCAACACCTCCACCCGCCCGCTCATCACCAGATAGAGCCGGTCCCCCGCGTCGCCTTCCCGCACCACGAGCGAATGCGCGCCATGCTCCTCCGCGTGCAAGTGGTCGATCAAGGCCTCGCGATCCTCCGGCGCCAGAGATTGGAACAACAACGAACGCGAAAGCGCCTCCCCCATCGTCTCCCGCGTGAGCTCGCGGTTCGCCGGCCGCCGCCGCCGCTCGCGCCAGATCAAGTAGCGCCGCATGCCCTCCCGGACGCCCAGCCACGCCAGCGCGCCCAGCCCCCCCGCGACCATCAGGCCGAGCAAGCCGAGCAGGGCCAAGGCGGTGAAATGCAGCCCGCCCGCCGCCAGATAGGCGGACCACAGCTCAAGCGCGTTGGCCCTCAGCAAAAGCAAACCGGTGAGCAACAGCATCCCCAGCCACCCGGCCGCCAGCGCCGCGTGAATGCGCAGGAATCGCGTATCCGTGCCCTTCAAACGCAACCGCAGCGCCGCCCAGATCACGCGATTCGGCTCGAAACGAAAACGCCTGAACGCATCCAGATGCGGCGTGGAATACCGGGCATGAGCCAGCATCAACCCGGGCGACCACCAGAAAGGCGAGAGGTTGAACAACAGTTCGCAGACGAGCAGCAGCGAGATACCCGGATCGAAAAAAGGCACGGTGCCCAAGGCCGCGAAACTCGGCGCCAGTCGCGCCGTCGCCACCATGAACTCCGCCTCGCGCCCGCCCATGATCGCGTCGCCCAGATCGACCCTGAAATGCGGAAACAGCGTTTTCCACACAAAGCGCGGACGATAGACCTCCGCCCCGCAGTGGCGCGCCACGCAGGCCGCCAGAGCATAGCCGAGGCTCTGCGTCACGCAGACCAGCAGCCAGCCCGCGACGAGTTGCCACGCCGAGCCCGGAAGCTCGAACGGATACATCACCAGCCCCGCCAGGGCCGAGAGCGCGGAAAACAAGATCAGGCGCGGAATCCACGCCGTCGACACGGACCGCTCCCACTCGGCCGCCGGCTCAAGCGCCGGCCCGGCGGCGCCGCCGCCCGAGGGCTCCAGTATCCCCGCGTCCACCGCCTTCACCACCACCTCGTAAAACTCGCGCAGCGGCGGGCAACGCCGGTCGGAGATCAGCTTGAACAACACCTGCGGCACCGTGAGCCCCAGCTCGCCGAAGCCGCGCAAAGCCTCCCACTGAAAATCCGACAGGTTGAGGTAGGCCCGCCCCGGCACCT
>CAMLNJ010000282.1 GCA_946481225.1 uncultured Verrucomicrobiota bacterium
GATCATCCGCGTCCTGCTGGAAAAATACCGCCAGGCCGGCGGCGAGCGCCGCATGCGCTGCGGCGTGAAGCAGATCGTCGCCCGCGAGGGCCGTGCCGCGGCGCTGGTCCTCGACAACGGCGAGGAAATCACCGCGATGCACGTTATCAGCACGGCCGGCGCCGCCGAGACGGAAAGTTTGATGCGGCATGGGCGGGGCGCCCATGAGGACACGGGCGAGACGCCCATGCCACGCTCCAGCCATCCGGTGGGCCGTCTCAGTTACTGCGAGACGATCACGGTGTTGGATCGCCAGCCGTCCGCGCTTGGCTGGGCGGACGACACGATCATCTTTTTCAACGACTCGTCGCGCTTCACCTACGCGCAGACAGCGGGGCTCGCCGATTCGCGCAGCGGCGTGATCTGCCTGCCGAACAATTTTGATTTTCCCGCCGGCCAGTCGCTTCCCGAGGGGCTGTTCCGCTGCACTTGCCTCGCGAACCACGACGCGTGGGCCGCGCTGCCCGAGCCCGACTACCGCGCGGCGAAGGAGCGCGTCTACGGCGAGATTCAGCGCAGCGCGCTGCGGTTCCTGCCGGGGGAAACCGACCAGCGGTCGGTTCTACAACAAGCCACCATCGCGACCGACATGTTCACGCCGCGCACGATCGTGCGTTTCACCGGACACCTCGGCGGAGCGATCTACGGCTCGCCGAAAAAAATCCGCGATGGGCGCACATCGCTCGCGAACGTCTACCTCGCCGGCACCGACCAAGGGTTTCTCGGGATCGTCGGCGCGATGCTTTCGGGCATCAGCATGGCGAACTTCCACGTGCTCGCGGCGAAGGGGTGAGCGCGGATCGAGGCGAGGCAACCGCCCGGCCTCCGGGCTTCACAGGGATTGGCGGTCGGCGCTCGTGTAGGCCAGGCCGGCGGCCTGGCGGTCCGACCGTCGGCGGTCGGGCCTACATTCGCCCGTCGGCTGCTAGGCCGAGCTGTGTGCAGCCCAGTTCGTGTCGGTCGTGGTTCGGACCCACGGCCGTGGCTACATTTCTCCTCAGCGCGCCGGCTGCGGGAGGCGGAAGCTCGCGGCGCAGGCGGCGAGGGCGAGGACGGCCGCGGCGACGTAGAGCGTGGCGGCGTTGGTCGTCCAGTAGAGGATGCCGGCGCAGATCGGGGTGACGGCGCGGGCGAGCGAGCCGAGCGAACGGTAGATGCCGAGCACGCGACCCTGTTCCTCGGATCCGGCGTAGAGAGAGATGAGGCCGGTGTTGGCCGGGTTGATCAGGCCGCCGCCGAAGGCGAGAAAGGCGACCGCGGCGTAGAGCACGCTGCTCGCGGGGGCGAAGCCGACGCCGAGCAGGCCGATGGTGGAGCAGACGAGGCCGATCGCCAGCAGGCGCGTCTCCGGCACCCGGCCGACGAGCTTTCGCACGATGTAGCCCTGCGTGACGATCGAGCAGAGGCCGAGGAAGCCCATGAGCTTGCCGTTGTCCAAGGACGTGTATCTGAAGCGTTCGGCGCTGACGAAGACGAGCGACGCCTCCATCGCGACGAAGGCGAGCTGGTAGAGGAAACCGACGAGGTTGGCGCCGCGGATGGCGGCGTTGTCGAGGCCGAGGATGGCGCGCAGCGGATTGCGCAGGCGGGGCTCGGCGGAGCGCCCGGCGGCGTCGCGTGAGAGCGTCTCGCGGAAACGCGCGCGGATCCAGAGGAGGTTGACCAGGCCGAGGCCGAAGGAGACGAGCGCGGGGGCCGTGAAGGGATTCACGCCCCAGGCGCGGAGGGAGTTGGCGTGCGCGGGAAACGCGTCGAGCAGGTTGAACTGCGCGGTGAGGGCGCCGATGACGGGGCCGGTGACGAGGCCGAGGCCGAAGGCGGCGCCGACGATGCCCATGGCCTTGCTGCGCTCGGCGCGGGTCGTGACGTCGGCGACGGCGGCGGTGGCGACGGAGAGGTTGCCGCCGAAGAGGCCGGCGAGGACGCGCGCCACGAGGAAGAGCCAGAAGCTGCCGCTCACGGCCCAGAGGGCGTAGCTGAGCGCGGTGCCGGCCACGGTGTAGATGAGCACGGGGCGGCGGCCGACGCGGTCGGAGAGTCCGCCCCAGAAGGGCGAGAACACGAACTGGAGGACGGAGAAAACCGAGCTGATGATGCCGCCGAAGAGCACTTCAGGAAGGTGCTTCTCGTTGCCGAGGAGGCGCGCGAGGTCGTTGATTTGCGCGAGCAGCGCCCCGAGCAGTCCGTGGCCGCCGTCGACCGTCAGGTAGTGCCGCAGCAGGTCGGGCCCGAGCGGGAATACGATGGAGAAGCCGATCAGATCGAGGTAGAGCGTGAGAAAAATGACGCCGAGCGAGAGCGGGCGTTTGGCGGCGGGTGAAGCCGGGGTGGATGTCGGGACGGGCGGAGGCACGAAAAGGGAGCGAGGGTTGAAGGGACGGAATCAGAGGGATGGCCACGAAAAGCACAAGGGGGCGCGAAAACGAGCCGGAGTCGACGCGCCCGCCGTGAACCACGGCGAATTTCAGGCGCGCCTGGTGATCTCGCGGGGAGCGGTCTCGACGCCGGCCAGGGTGGCGGGCAGGTCTTTGTTGCCCTTGGCACCGAGCTCTTCGAGGCGGCGGCCGGCGGGCAGGACGCGGCTTTCGAAGGCGCCGACGGCCTGGTTGTAGGCCTTGGCGGCGTTCTCGAGCGCGGGGGCGACTTTCGCGAGGTGTTCGGCGAATCCGGTGATGCGGTCGTAGAGCTCGCGGGCCTGGGCGGAGATTTCCTCGGCGTTCTTCGCGGCTTTTTCCTGGCGCCAGCCGTAGGCGGCGGCCTTGAGCAGGGCGATGAGCGTGGCGGGCGTGGCGAGGAGAACTTTTTTGACGATGGCGCGTTCGAGCAGCGTCGGATCGGCGGAGAGCGCGCCGGCGAGGAACTGGTCGCCGGGCAGGAACAACACGACGAACTCGGGCGAGGGCTGGAACTGTTCCCAATAGGCCTTGGCGCCGAGGGCGTCGACGTGGGCGCGGACCTGCGCGGCGTGGGTGGCGAGCTTGGCGGCGCGCGTCGCCTCGTCGGGGGCGGAGGCGGCGTCGCGGTAGGCCTCGTTGGGCGCCTTGGCGTCGACGACGATCTGCTGGCCGGCGGGGAGGCGCACGAGCATGTCCGGGCGGAGGCGGGCGCGGTCGTCGAGCGTGACCGACGACTGTTCGGTGAAGTCGCAGTAGTCGGTCATGCCGGCGAGTTCCACGACGCGGCGGAGTTGCAACTCGCCCCAGGTGCCGGCGGTGGTGGTGGATCGCAGCGCGGTGGAGAGGCGGGCGGTTTCGTTTTGGAGCGTGGCCTGCGATTGGGCCAGGGTCTGGAGCTGCTGGGCGAGGGCGGCGGCGGACTCGGCGCGGGTTTTGTCGAAGGCGGTGATCTTGGACTCGACCTGCGTCAGCGTTTCCCGGAGCGGTTTCACCAAGGATTCGATGGCGAGCTGGCGTTTCTCCAGATCGCCGTCGGCGAGCTGGCGGGTGCGGCCGAGCGTCTCCTTGGCGAGTTCGAGGAAAGCCGCGTTGTTGGCCTGCAAGGCGGCGGCGGAAAGCGCCTTGAACTCGTTGGTCGAGCGTTCCTGGGCCTCGGTGAGCGCGGCGATCTTCTCCGTGGCGGAGGCCCGCTCGGCGGCGAGGGAGGTCCGGGTGGCGGCGTGTTCGGCGCGTTCCGTTTCTACGGCGCGGCGGGTCTCGGCGAGGGCGGCGTCGCGAGCGGAGAGCTCCGTCTGGAGGCGGACGGCGTCGGCGTCGCGGGCGACGAGCCGCTCGCGAAGCGCGGCGCCTTGGACGCGCAGGGCCAGCCAGGCGAGCGCGGCGCCAAACGCCAGGCCGAGCAGAAGGAAGAGAGTCTCAGTCATGAAAAGGAATTGAAAGTTTAACGGGGCTCATGGGTGCGATTGACAGCTACGTAGCCAACGCCTGTTTAGCGCCCATGGCTCACGATTCCGCCCGGACAGGCGGTTGCATGCATGGCGCGATGCGGAGGGCGGTCAATCCGTCGCTCCGGGAGCCCCGTATTTTGGAGAAACTTCAGCGGTCTGCATGAAGACTTCGGGCGCATCCAAATTCGCCATCATGGCCGGTGGGAGCGCCGATCCCTTCGCCCTCGGCGAGCTCCCGATGGCGCGGAGCGAGGAGGTCGCGTTGCCGGCGGTGCTGGTGGTGGCGACCGACGGGGAGACCCGCGGGCGCGTGCATCAGCGGCTGGAGGAGGAGTTCGAGGTCACGATGGAGCGCAGCTTCGAGGCCGCGGCGGAGCGTTTGCGAACGCGCCGTTTCGCGCTCGCGGTAATCGATTTGCGCGGCGGCGGCCGAGGAAACGAGGAACTGGCGTCGGCGTTTCGCGAGCTGGATCCGGAAATGTCGGTGATCGCGCTCGGCGCGGGCCGCGTGGTGAGGGTGCTCGGGGAGCAATGCCTGCAGGTGCCTTTCGACTCGCCCGATATCGTCGCGCTGGCCCAGCACGAGGTCGAGGTGGCGCTGCGGCGCCGCGGGCGCAGCACGGCCATCCGGGAGATGGAGGGCGTCATCTCGCTTTTGCAGAAGGAGCTCGAGGCGAAGGACTCGCTCGCGGCCCACGGCGAGGCCTCCGCGTCGATGGTGCATGACCTGAAGAACGCGCTTTTCTCGACGCTCGGCTACACCGCGCGCCTCATTCATGAGACGGCGCAGCTGAAGACCGCGGTGGGCGACCAGGCGCAGCCCATCGACGCCATCGCGCGCAAGCTCGAGCACACGTCGAACTACCTGCTCCATCTCGCGCACACCTGTCGCTTCAACGACGGCAAGATCGTGCGCGAGCGGCTCGATCTTCAGGCCGAGATCGAGTCGGTCCACGCGGTCTTGTTTTTCAACAGTCCCAACCTGCGGATCAGCGGCCAGCGCTCGGGCGCGGCCGGGTCGCGCTCGATGGGCAGAGGGTTGAGCGTGCTGGGCGATCGCTACGA
>CAMLNJ010000283.1 GCA_946481225.1 uncultured Verrucomicrobiota bacterium
CGCGTCCCCGCGCCCGTCGCTCGTGGCGAACGCAATGGGCGCGGGCACGCGCCCATCCGCCAAGGTTCAAAGTCGGAATGCAATCAGCCCGGCGCTTCGCCCGCCGGTCGCGTTGCGTTTTACCGGGGACGTGCCCGCCCACCCGCTGAGCCTTGCGCCACATCCCCGCGCCTTCGCCTGCCTTGTGAAACCGCCAGAACTTCCCTCCCTTTCCATGTTCAGAACCGCCCTGCTCCGCGTTGGCCTCGCCCTCGCGGGCGCCGTCTCCGCCCTCGCGACACCGCAACTCACGCTCCATTACGACCGCCCCGCGGTGGAATGGGTCGAGGCGCTTCCCGTCGGCAACGGCCGCCTGGGCGCCATGGTCTTCGGCAATCCCGGCAAGGAGCGCCTGCAACTCAACGACGTCACCATCTGGTCCAGCGGCCCGCAGGCCGACACCGACCGCCCCGAGGCCTACAAGAACCTCCCCGAAATCCGCCGCCTCTTGGTCGAGGGCGACTACAAAGCCGCATCCGACCTTACCGCCAGCACCATGACCGGCGCCCGCGGCAACTTCGACTGGGCCTACAGCGGCTCCTATCAGACCCTCGGCGACCTCCGATTCGATCACGCCCTGCCGGGCGGCGAACCCGCCGCCTACCGCCGCTGGCTCGACCTCGATACCGCCGTCGCCGGCGTCTCCTTCCAGCTCGATGGAGCGACCTACACCCGCGAGACGTTCTCCAGCGCGCCTGACCGCGCCCTCGTCACCCGCATCGCTTCCACGCGCAAGGACGGCGTCTCCTTCACGCTCGGTCTCTCCCGCCGGCACTCCGCCTCAACGACCGCGCTCGGCTCCGACACGCTCGTGATGACCGGCAACACCGACTACAAGCACAACAACCGCAACGGCCACGAGAAGGGCAACGTGGATTACCAGGTCCGCGTCCGCGTCCTCACCAAGGGCGGCTCCGTGCGCGCCGAGGGCGACCACCTCGTCGTGAAAGACGCCGACGAAGCCCTCGTCATCCTCGCCTGCGCCACCAGCTACGCCCTCGACTACAAAGCGAACTACCGAGGCCCCGCTCCCGAGCCGATCGTCACTCAACAGCTCGCCGCCGCCGTCGCGAAGCCCTACGAGCGCCTCCTCGCCGACCACGTCGCCGACCACCAAAAATACTTCCGCCGCGTCACCCTCGACCTCGGCTCCACCGACGCCGCCCAAGCCCCGACCGACGAACGTCTGAAGGCCTTCCAGAACGGCGCGGACGACCCCTCGCTCGCCTCGCTGTTTTTCCAGTTCGGTCGCTACCTCCTCATCTCGTCCAGCCGCCCCGACAACCCGCTTCCCTCGAACTCGCAAGGCATCTGGGGCGACGGCTTCGACCTCCCGTGGAAGGCCGACTACAAGTCGAACATCAACTACCAGATGAACTACTGGCCCTCCGGCCCGGCCAACCTCGCCGAGTTGTTCCTCCCCGCCGCACGCCTTAACCTCAGCGTCATCGAGCCCGGCCGCAAAACCGCGAAGGAATACTTCAACGCCCCCGGCTGGATGCTCGCCATGCAGACCAACGCCTGGGGCTACACCTCCCCCGGCTCCGGGCTGCCCTGGGGCGCCTTCTTCGTCGGCGGCGCCTGGTATGGCCGCATGTGGTGGGACCACTACGCCTTCACCCGCGACCGCGAGTTCCTGAAGTCCGTTTACCCCGCGATGAAGGAGTCCGTCCAGGCCCACCTCGCCATGCTCACGCCCGACGCCCAGGGCCGCCTCGTCACCGCGCCCTCCACCTCGCCGGAAAACAAATTCCGCACCCCCGGCGGCAAGGTCAGCCAGGTCGACGCCGGCGCCGCCATGGAGCGCCAGATCATCCATGATCTCTTCACCAACTACCTGCTTGCCGCGCGCACCCTCGGCGTGGACGCAGACTTCCGCCAAACGGTCTCCGCCGCCCGCGGAAAAATCCGCCCGCCCGAGATCGGCAAGGCCGGCCAGCTCATGGAATGGAGCGGCGACTGGGACCTCAACGCCCCCCGAACCGCACCACCGCCACGTCTCCCACCTCTTCGCGCTCTTCCCCGGCACCCAGATCTCGCCGCTCACCACGCCCGAACTCGCTCAAGCCGCCAAGAAGACCTTGGAGCTCCGCGGCGACGACGGCACCGGCTGGAGTCTTGCCTGGAAGCTCAACTTCTGGGCCCGCCTCCGCGACGGCGACCATGCCCTGAAGCTCCTGCGCAACCAGCTTCGCTACGTCACCACCGCCAAGACCGAGATGAGCCGCGGCGGCGGCACCTACCCGAACCTCTTCGACGCGCATCCGCCCTTCCAGATCGACGGCAACTTCGGCGCCGTCTCCGGCATCTGCGAGCTGCTCCTCCAGAGCCAGGTCTTCTACTACGAGAACGACCAGGCCTCCGAGGAGCGCTACGTCCTCGACCTGCTCCCCGCTCTCCCCTCCGAGTGGAAGACCGGCTCCATCACCGGCCTGCGCGCCCGCGGCGGCTACGAAATCGATCTCTCGTGGCGCGACGGCAAGCTCGAGCAAGCCGTCATCCGCGCCAAAGGCGGCGTGAATCCCCGCGTCCGCTACGGCGACAAGATCGTCGATTGCCAGCTCGGCGCCGGCGGCACCCTCCGGCTCGGAAGCGATCTCCGGCGCCGCGCCGCAGATTAACCGCGAGCCCCGGCGTTGGTTACACCTCCTCACCTCTGTTCTGCTTGGCGCCCTGGCGGTCTCCGCCGTCAACGCCGCCGAGCCGACGTTCGCCGCTCGCGCGGATCTCCCGCCCGACGACTTCGGTCATGCGCTGACTTCCCGACCTCCTCCCCGCGCCCTCCGGTTTATCTACAAGACACAGCCCAGGCGGGCACTTTTTTTGAGAATCGTGGCGGGGTTTGTCGGCGAGCGGCGCTTTTCCCGCAGCGCCCTATGAACATCACCAGCACCCCCCGCTCCTCCGTCTCGAAAAAATCCCTGGCCTCCCGGCTGCTCGCCGCCATCGCGACACTCTCGCTCGTCGTCGCCCCCTCGGCCTATGCCGCCAACGACGTGTGGATCGGCAACACCGACGCCAATTTTGCCACCCTCTCCAACTGGACGGGATCGGTGTCTCCCAACAACAACACTCCCGTGTTCGGAGCCGCCGGCACCGCCGGCGCCGTCCTGAACAACGACCTTACCGGCGCCACCTATGCCGGCATCACCTTCAACAGCGGCGCCAGCGCCTTCACCATCGGCGGCAACGCCTTCACGCTGAACGGCAACATCACGAACAACAGCTCCAGCCTGCAGACGATTAACAACGCCATGACCTTCGGCAGTCGCACGTTCTCCGGCGGCGCCGGCGGTCTCGCGCTGGGTGGCACGCTCACCTCCACGACCGCGATAACTGTCAACAGCGGTTCCGTCACCTTCAGCGGAGCGGCCAGCACGATCGACGGTGGCGCGGGGAACAATTCGGGCTTTCTCACGGTTTCGGGAAACACCGCTCTGACGATCGCCACAGGCGGTTCGCTTGAGATCAAAGGCACGACGGGAACCAAACCCAACTCCATCGTCGGCCAGAACGTGACGGGCACGTCTACTCTGCTGGTGAATGGCGGCGCGCTTACGGTCGGTGGCAACACCGGCTTCGTGCTTGGCAACAGCGTTACCGCCACCGACCGCACCGGTGTGCTCACTGTTTCTTCCGGCACGGCGACGATCACCGCGGGCAGCGCGACTCTGCAGAACGTGCAGAACTTCATCTCCATGGGCCGCGACAATGCCACCGGCATCATCAACCTCGACGGCGGCACGCTGGCGACCGGTCGCCAATTCGTGCGCGACGGCAGCGGTGGCGGCACGGTGGGAGCAGGCACGGCGACCTTCAACTTCAACGGCGGCGTCCTTCAGGCGCAGGCCAACCAGACTTCCGGCAACGGCTGGTTCGAGACCGCCACCACCGGCAACTTCCAAGTCGTCACCACCACCGTGAAATCCGGCGGCGCCAAGATCGACACGAATGGCTTCAGCACCAACATCAACACGGTCCTCGCGCATGACAGCGGCCTCGGCGCCACCGCCGACGGCGGTCTCGCCAAGAGCGGCGCCGGCACCCTGACCCTCGGTGGCGCCAGCACCTACACCGGCCCCACCGCGATCGACGCTGGCACCCTGGCGCTCGGCGCGGCGGGTTCGATTTCTGCTAGCTCGGGTGTAGTGATCGCCGCCGGGGCGATCTTCGATACCACCGCCCAAAGTTTCACCATGAGCGGCGGCCAGACTGTTTCCTTCAATCTCGATGGCGGCGGTTCCGGTTCCGCCGGTATTCTCCAGGCGGCCGCGCTGAACATCGGCTCCGGCTCGGTGGGCTTCAGTGTCACCGGCAGCGCCCTCGACGACGCCTCCTACGTCCTCGCGAACTACACCAGCGTCGCGGGCGTCGCCTTTGCCACGGTGAACAACCTGCCCGCCGGCTACACGCTCGACTACAACTATCTCGGCGGAAACCAAATCGCCCTCGTCGCCGTTCCCGAGCCCTCCGCCTTCGCCGTCATCGCCGGCCTGGCGGGCCTCGGAGCGGTCGGCCTGCGCCGCCGTCGGTCAACGCGCCGCTCCGTCGGTTTGGTCGGCTGATTCCAGCCCAAAGGAGGCGGGGCGTTGTCACGCCCCGCCTCCCTTTTTTTACGGTCCGGCCTTCGTATTTGAGGTTCCACTACCAGCCTCCGCGCCGGGCGCCGATTCCCACGCCACTGCAGTTTCTCCCCTATGCGCATCCCCTCCCTTGTCCGTGCCGTCATCGCACGCGCCGTCTGTCTGTTCGCGGCCCTCGTCGGCCTTTCCGGCCAGGCTCGCGCCTACACGCACCCCTGTATTCCGGCGGATCTCGATGATCTGGACGCCATCAAGGCCAACCTCGACAAGGAGCCGTGGAAAACGGGCTACGCCCAGCTCCTGGCCACGTGGAACCCCAATTAC
>CAMLNJ010000284.1 GCA_946481225.1 uncultured Verrucomicrobiota bacterium
TCCGCCGCTCCGTTCCCCGAGCGCCCCGCCGCCGAACGCCGAAACGACAACGGCGCCGGCCGCGCCCCCCGGCCCTACAGCGCCACCGTCAAGGCCGCCGACGACGCGCCCCGCTTCGCCACCACCCAGCTCGTGCTGCACCCCTTCACCGGCGAGACGCTCAGCCGCAACGGCTACGCCGCCCAAAGCACCGGCCGAAAAATCCGCTCCTGGCTCCGCTACCTCCACACCGGCCAGGCCCTCGGCTGGGCCGGCCAGATTATCGCAGGCCTCGCCTGCGTCGCCGGCTGCGTGCTCGTCTACACCGGCTTCGCTCTCAGCTTCCGCCGCTTCTTCCGTCGCCGCGCCCCGTCCGCATCCCCCCTCGACTGACCCTCGACTGGCCCTCGCCCGCCCCGCCCCGGCTCCCCTGCGGCCGCGAGGCTTTTGCCATTAATTGTCTTCATCCTTGCAAACATGAATAAGTAGTTATAGGCAGGCAATAACGCGCAAGGCCGCGCACTACGCGCGACCCGACTTCGCCTCGCCAATGAACCCTCGCGATACACTTCCGCTTGGCCCCGAGTCCGAATCCGCCCGCCCCGACGCCTCCGCCAAAGAGGTCCTCGACCTCAAGGCCGCCCTCGACGAACACGCCATCGTCGCCATCACCGACCCCCGCGGCCGCATCACCTACGCCAACGATAAATTCTGCGCGATCTCCCAATACTCCCGCGCCCAGCTCATCGGCCAGGACCACCGCATCATCAACTCAGGCCATCATTCGCCGGAGTTTTTTCATGACCTCTGGGCCGTGATCGGCCGCGGCCAAGTCTGGCGCGGCGAGATAAAAAACCGCGCCAAGGACGGCTCCTTCTACTGGGTCGACACCACCATCGTCCCCTTCCTCGACGAACACGGGAAACCCCGCGAATACGTCGCCATCCGCGCCGACATCACCTCCCGCAAACTCACCGAGGAGGCCCTTCGCGCCTCCGTGAAGGAGGTCGCCGACCTCAAGGCCGCCCTCGACGAACACGCCATCGTCGCCATCACCGACCCCCGCGGCCGCATCACCTACGCCAACGACAAGTTCTGCGCCCTCTCCAAATACTCCCGCGAGGAGCTCATCGGCCAGGACCACCGCATCATCAACTCCGGCCACCACTCGCCCGGTTTTTTCCGCGAGCTCTGGGCCGTCATCAGCCGCGGCCAGGTCTGGCGCGGCGAAATAAAAAACCGCGCCAAGGACGGCTCCTTCTACTGGGTCGACACCACCATCGTTCCCTTCCTGAACGAGCAGGGCAAACCCCGCCAATACGTCGCCATCCGCGCCGACATCACCCGCCGCAAGCAGACCGAGGAAACCAACGCCACCCTCGCCGCCATCGTCGCCTCCTCGCTGGACGCCATCATCAGCCACGACACCACCGGCACCATCCAGACATGGAACCAAGGCGCCGAATCCTCCTTCGGCTACCTCGCCGGCGAGATCCTCGGCCGCTCCATCCTCGAACTCACCCCGCCCGAGTTCCACCCCCTAGAGTCCGGACACCTCAACGCCGTGCGCCGCGGAGTGAAACACCGCCAATACGAGACCGTTCGCCTCCACAAGGACGGCCACCGTGTCAACGTCCTCGTCACCCTCTCCCCGGTCCGCGACGAAGCCGGCCACGTCGTCGGCGTCTCCAACATCGCGCGCGACATCACCGAGCGCAAAAAACTCGAGGCCCATTTCCTCCGCGCCCAACGCATGGAGGCCATCGGCACCGTGGCCGGAGGCGTCGCCCACGACCTCAACAACCTCCTCTCGCCGATGCTCATGATCCGCACCCTCCTCCGCGAGGAGCTCTCCGGCGAACAGGAGCGCGCCCTGCTCGACACCGTCCACAATGCCGCCCGGCGCGCCGCCAACATCGTCCGCCAGCTCCTCGCATTCAGCCGCGGCGAAGAAGGCGAGCGCCACGCCCTCGAGGTCGCGCACCTCTTCCACGAGATCGCCGGCTTCCTCCGCGAAACGTTCCCCCGCTCCATCACCGTCAGGACCTTCGCCCAGCGACACCTCTGGGCCGTCGTCGCCGAGCCGACCCAGCTTCACCAGGTCCTGATGAACCTCTGCGTCAACGCCCGCGACGCCATGCCCTCCGGCGGCACCCTCTCCCTCACCGCCCAGAACATCGAGCTCACCGAAGCCGAGGCGCAGATCAACCCCCGCGCCCACGCCGGCCCCTACGTCCTCATCTCCGTCGCCGACAACGGCACCGGCATACCGTCTGGCGTCATCGAACGGATCTTCGACCCCTTCTTCACCACCAAGGAGCTTGGCCAAGGCACCGGCCTTGGACTCTCCACCGTCGCCGGCATCGTGAAAAGCCACGGCGGCTTCGTCACCGTCTACAGCGAGCCCGGCTCCGGCGCCTGCTTCAACGTCTACCTCCCCGCCACCTCCGACTCCCTCCTCACGCCTGCCTTTCCGGAGGAGCAGCCCGCGGAAAACGGCAACCAGGAACTCATCCTCCTCGTCGACGACGAGTTCACCGTCTCAGCCAGCCTCCGACAGCTCCTCCTCCAGCGCAACTACCGCGTCCTTGTCGCCAACAACGGCGGCCAGGGAATCGCGCTTTTCAAGCAACATCCCCGCGAGATCGCCCTCGTCGTCACCGACACCATGATGCCGGTCATGAACGGCCTCCAGGTGGTCCGCGAGCTCCGCGCCCTCCGCCCCGATCTCCCCATCGTCGCCTCCACCGGCCTTGAGCAGGAGGACAAGCGACGCGAATACGAATCGCTCGGCGTCCCCGACGTCCTTATCAAGCCCTGCGACGCCGAAGAGCTCCTGCGCACGATCCACGACGCCTTGGCCCGCGCACGAGCCAGCGACGCCACCGGCGTCGCCGGCTGATCCTCCCGCGCCACCACCACGCATGATGAACGGGCGGGGCCCTCCGCCCGTGGCCCGCCAGATCGCCGACTACCTTCCGCGAAGTCCCCGGCCCCTGCCGCGCCGCCCCGTCCGCCCCCGAGTTGCGCTTTCCGTCCTGCCCGACAAGCTCCGGACTGGTCCGCGGCTTTTCCGCGAATCACCCACGTCGGCAAAAAAACAAGCGAACCCCGATCCAATCATGGCTACCACCGCTCCCACCCAGACCGTTGCCACCAAGGCCTGCGCCGCCTGCGCCCACTACAACTCCATCTCCGCCTCCCTTGGCGAGTGCAGGCGCCACGCGCCACAAACCGTCGCCTTCCGCGTCGACGAAGACACCAAATTCGAATCCCGCTTCCCCACCATCAAACCCACCGACTGGTGCGGCGAATTCTTCGCAAAGTCTTAAACGCACTCAATCAACCGCCTCGCAGCAGGTTAAAATCCTTCCACATCAAAAGCCGCCTCTCGCCGAGGCGGCTTTTTTCGTAGTTTCCCTGATTGAATTTGAGACTCAGACTCACATTCTCGTTTCAGTTTTGCCATGCCGACCGCAACCGAAGATCTCGACGCCCTCCTCGCCCCCCTTGCCGGTCCGCTGCGTCGCGCCGCCGATCACTTGCTCGACCTCCGCTCGGCCGCCCGCGCCGGCACCACCCCCGGTCGATGCATCCGCTGCTATTTCGATCTGCTCGCCGCCGCTCCGTCGGCCGTGCAGCCCCGCCTGACCCCGCTCCGCGCCTGGCTGGAGGCCCGCATCGAAGCCGAAGCCACCGACGCCGAGGGCCGTCTCCTGGAGACGATGCCCGTGACGCTCGACACCGAGGACCTCGAAAGCTGCTGCCGCCGCCTCATGCGCGAGATGACCGAAAATCGCGCCCACGCCACGCCCCACATCAACCTCGGTTTCCGCTACAAACCCGAGGCCCTCGCAGCCTGACCCTCGCCCCCCCCCCCCTCCGCGGCGGGTTCTCCAAGTTTCCGGCAAAGCCACGGGGCGCCGCCGTGCAGGTCTGGGCTACGAAGTCACTCGCCGAGCGACCAACCCGTCACCTGGCGACTCGTGAACTCCTCGCGCCCGATGCGCAGACGAAGCGTCTTACGGGCGTCGAGCGGCAGCTCGGGCAGCCCCGCGATCTGCACCAAGCCCGACAACTCGTCCACCGCGTGCCCGCGCAACATCACGCGAGCCACCCTGCCCACGGGCAAGCCCCACACCGCCGCCGCCTCGTCCGCCAGTTCCGGCGCGAGATCGGTGAAGCCCGGCAAGGGCGGCTCCGCGAGCAAACGCCCCGCCGGCAAATCCGAAAACAGCGACAACTGCTCGTCCATGAATGGACCGCGACGCAAGCGACGTCCCTCGGCTTTTCAACACCCATCCGGACGCAGCCGGCGCCACGCCCGTCTTGCTGACCGCGGAACCGTGCTCAGAGCTCTTTCACTAGATCCGCAGGCGGCGGGCCGCCTTGGCAGCCGCCTTCATGAACTCAAGAAAGCTGTGGACCTCGAGCGAGGCGCCACCGCTTGTGCGCGCGGCTCTTGGCGTGTCCGCCCGCCCCGCCCGTCTCGCGACGGCTCCCGCCACCAGCTCATGTTTGCCCCGCCATCGGGCCGCGGGCGTCGGCCCGTCCGGACACGCTTGGAGCATTCGAATTCCGCGTCTTTGCCCCGTCGCACGGAAAGTATGTAACGTTTCACTCGGATATCCGACAAAGGGAATGAAGCCCCTCCGCATCCGCCCACCGCCGCTCCCGCCGACATGAACGCTGCCGACCCCACGTCGTCCCCACCCCGTCCGGGGCCGGCCTGCCCGCGTTGCCATCGCCCCGTTCCCGCCGACGCCCTCGGTGACGCATGCCCCTCCTGTCTGCTGGCCGCAGGCTTTTTCTCCCAAACCACCGCCCCCGCGGCCGACCACGAGCCCACGATCCCTATCGAGGCTCTGACCCCTGAGTTCCCCGCCCTCGAACTTCTCGAACAGCTCGGCCGCGGAGGCATGGGCGCGGTTTACAAGGCCCGCCA